>NZ_JBSFLV010000249.1:0-8152 GCF_053599215.1 Streptomyces sp. NPDC001002
GTCGGCACCGAAGGCAACCTCGGCGGCCAGGCCCAGGTGCGAGGCGTCTCCGGCGTCTGGAAGGACCTCACCGACAACGTCAACTTCATGGCCCTGAACCTGACTTCACAGGTCCGGAACATCGCCCAGGTCACCACCGCCGTGGCCAACGGCGACCTGTCGAAGAAGATCACGGTCGACGCGCGCGGCGAGATCCTGGAGCTGAAGGACACCGTCAACACGATGGTGGAGCAGCTGCGGGCCTTCGCCGACGAGGTGACGCGCGTGGCCCGCGAGGTCGGCACCGACGGCCGACTGGGCGGCCGGGCCCAGGTGTTGGGCGTATCCGGCGTGTGGCGGGACTTGACCGACAACGTCAACTACATGGCCGACAACCTGACGTCACAGGTACGGAACATCGCCCAGGTCACCACCGCCGTCGCCAACGGCGACCTGTCGAAGAAGATCGACGTGGACGCGCGCGGCGAGATCCTGGAGCTGAAGACCGCCATCAACACGATGGTCGACACGCTGTCCTCCTTCTCCTCCGAGGTCACCCGGGTGGCCCGCGAGGTCGGCTCCGAGGGCCAACTCGGCGGCCAGGCACGGGTGGAGGGCGTGTACGGCACCTGGAAGCGCCTGACGACGAACGTGAACGAACTCGCCTCGAACCTGACGACCCAGGTCCGCGCGATCGCCGAGGTCGCCTCCGCCGTCGCCCAGGGCGACATGTCCCGCTCGATCACGGTCGAGACGCAGGGCGAGGTCGCCGAGCTGAAGGACAACATCAACCTGATGGTGGCCAACCTCCGCGAGACGACCCGCGCGAAGGACTGGCTGGAGTCCAACCTGGCCCGCCTCGCCGCGCTGATGCAGGGCCACCGTGACCTGATGGAGGTCGCCGACCTGATCCTGCGCGAGCTGACGCCGCTGGTGAACGCCCAGTACGGCGCGTTCTTCCTGGCCGACCCGGACGAGGACGGAGCCTCCCTGCACACCGCCGTTCCCGCCAAGGGCCTTGCGTTCATCGCCGGTTACGGGTCGGCGCAGGGCGCGACCGTCGACACCGGCGGGATGCCGGTGCACGGTCTGGTCCGGCAGGCGGCCCGCGAGAAGAAGCGGATCCTGGTGGAGGAGGCCCCGCCGGACTACATCAAGATCAACAGCGGACTCGGTGAGGCGGCCCCCGCGAGCGTCGTGATCATCCCGATCCTCTTCGAGGACAAGCTCCTCGGCGTGATCGAGCTGGCCTCCTTCTCCCGCTTCTCCGACGTCCACCTGGCCTTCTTCGACCAGTTCGTGAACACCATCGGCGTCGCGATCAACACCATCATCGCCAACTCCCGCACCGAGTCCCTGCTCGGCGAGTCCCAGCGCCTGGCCATGCAGCTCCAGGAACGCTCGGACGAACTCCAGAAGCAGCAGGCGGAGTTGCAGCGCTCCAACGCCGAACTGGAGGAGAAGGCGGCTCTGTTGGCCACCAGCTCCCAGTACAAGTCGGAGTTCCTGGCGAACATGTCGCACGAGCTGCGCACCCCGCTCAACTCCCTGCTGATCCTGGCCCGTCTGCTCTCCGACAACCCGGACGGCCATCTCACCGACCAGGAGGTCCAGTTCGCCACCACCATCCACCGCTCCGGCTCGGACCTCCTCCAGCTGATCAACGACATCCTCGACCTGTCGAAGATCGAGGCCGGCCGGATGGACGTACGCCCGAAGAAGCTGCCGCTGATCAAGCTGCTCGACTACGTCCACGCCACCTTCCGCCCGCTCACCCTCGACCGGGGGCTCGCCTTCGAGGTGACGGTCGGCGAGGACGTACCGCGCGAGATGTACTCCGACGAGCAGCGCCTCCAGCAGATCCTGCGCAACCTGCTCTCCAACGCGATCAAGTTCACCGCGACCGGCCGGGTCGAGCTGCGGGTGACCCGGATCAAGGACCCCGACCACGACTGGGGATCCCCCCGGTCGAGCGATGTCGAGAGTGGGGGAGTCCGCGACAGCGACGACGTCATCTCCTTCGCGGTCACCGACACCGGCATCGGCATCGCCCCCGAGAAACTCCCGGTGATCTTCGAGGCGTTCCAGCAGGCCGACGGCACCACCAACCGCAAGTACGGCGGCACCGGCCTCGGCCTCTCCATCAGCCGTGAGATCGCGGGCCTGCTGGGCGGCCGCATCGTCGCCGAGAGCCGCCCCGGCCAGGGATCCACCTTCACGCTGTACGTCCCCGTCGTCACCCCCGGCCACCCGGCGACCGTGGCGAGCCCGGAGGACGACCGGGCGGTGTCGGTGCCGCAGCAGCTCTCCTCCGAGCCGATCCAGGCCACGCACGACCCCGAGGACTCCTGGCCGGCGCCCACCAAACTGGAGGCGTGGAAGGCGGGCCGGGCCGGACAAGTGCTGCCCGGCAGGCGGGTGTTGATCGTCGACGACGACATCCGCAACGTCTTCGCCCTCACCCACGTCCTGGGCCGCGTCGGCATGCCGGTCCTCTACGCGGAGAACGGCCGCGAGGGCATCGAGACGCTGGAGCGCAACCCGGACGTCGAACTCGTCCTGATGGACATCATGATGCCGGAGATGGACGGTTACGAGACCATCGCCGCCATCCGCCGCGCCCCCCGCTGGACCGGCCTGCCCATCGTCGCGCTGACCGCGAAGGCGATGCCGGGAGACCGCGAGAAATCCATCGCGCGGGGCGCCAACGACTACGTACCGAAGCCGGTGGACGTCGACCAACTGCTCACCGTCGTCTGCGCGCTCCTCGATCCGGAGGGCACGGAGGAGGCAGTGGCCGATGCCGTCCCGGAGACCGTCGCACCGGGACCGGGCAGCACGACAGGGGAAGCCGCGGTCCCGCCGGACACCGAATGAGGCACAGTCACCATGAGCGCTGAGGCAACGACCGAAGAGCGCGCCAGCATCCTCCTCGTCGACGACATGGAGGACAACCTGATCGCGCTGGAGGCCGTCCTGGGGTCCCTCAACGAGCCGATCGTCAGGGCGCGTTCGGGCGAGGAAGCGATGAAGGCGCTGCTGCGCCAGCAGTTCGCCCTCGTCCTGCTCGACGTCCGGATGCCCGGCATGGACGGCTTCGAGACCGCCGCGAACATCAAGCGGCTCGACCAGACCAAGGACGTCCCGATCATCTTCCTGACCGGCGCGGAGGACGACTCCGGCTACGCCTTCCGCGGCTACGCCACGGGAGCCGCCGACTACTTGACCAAGCCCTTCGACCCCTGGGTCCTCAGAGCGAAGGTCAACGTGTTCCTGGACCTGCACCGCAAGAACGTGCAACTGGAACGCCTACTGGCCCAGGAACAGGCCGACTACAGCAGAGCGAACGCTCAACTGGCGGAGCTGGAGCGAAGGTTGGAGGCCGGCGAACCACTCGACGTGCCGGCGCTACGCGCCCATGTAAGGGAGCTACGCCAACTTCTCGGCCGAGGCCGCATCAACTAACCAGGGGCGCGGGGAACTGCGCGACCAGCCACGACGCACGGTCAGCCGCCAACAGTCCCCCGCCACCCCCTACGCTTCGCGAGACCCGGCGTACATCTCGTCGATCAACGCCTTGTACTCCCGCTCCACCACCGGCCGCTTCAGCTTCAGGCTCGGCGTGATCTCCCCGTGCTCGATGTCGAGGTCGCGCGGCAGGAGGCGGAACTTCTTGATGGTCTGCCAGCGCTGGAGACCCTCGTTGAGTTCCTTGACGTAGCCCTCGACCATGGCGACGGTCGCCGGCGCGGCCACGACCTCGGCGTAGGACTTGCCCTCCAGCCCGTTCTCCTTGGCCCACTCCAGAATGGACGGCTCGTCAAGGGCGATCAGCGCCGTGCAGAAGTTCCGGTCGGCGCCGTGCACGAGGATGTTGGAGACGTACGGGCACACCGCCTTGAACTGCCCCTCCACCTCGGCGGGCGCGATGTACTTGCCGCCCGACGTCTTGATGAGGTCCTTCTTGCGGTCCGTGATGCGCAGGTAGCCGTCGGGCGAGAGCTCGCCGATGTCGCCGGTGTGGAACCAGCCGTCCGACTCCAGCACTTCCGCCGTCTTCTCGGGCAGCCCGTGGTAGCCCTCCATGATGCCGGGCCCGCGCAGCAGGATCTCGCCGTCCTCCGCGATGCGGACCTCCGTGCCCGGCAGCGGCTTGCCGACCGTGCCGGTGCGGTACGCCTCGCCGGGGTTCACGAAGGAGGCCGCCGAGGACTCGGTGAGCCCGTAACCCTCAAGGATGTGGATGCCGGCGCCCGCGAAGAAGTAGCCGATGTCGGGCGCGAGCGCGGCCGAGCCGGAGACGCAGGCGCGCAGGTTGCCGCCGAAGGCCTCGCGGATCTTGGCGTACACGAGCGCGTCGGCGACCTTGTGCTTGGCGCCGAGCCCGAAGGGGACCGAGGCCGTGCCGGTGCGCCGGAAGTTGTCCTGGGCGGCCTTGGCGTACTCGCGGGCGACCTCGGCGGCCCACTGGAAGATCTTGTACTTGGCGCCGCCGCCCGCCCGGGCCTTCGCGGCGACCCCGTTGTAGACCTTCTCGAAGATCCGCGGGACCGCCGCCATGTACGTCGGCTTCACGACCGGCAGATTCTCGATGATCTTGTCGACGCGGCCGTCGACGGCGGTGACGTGCCCGACCTCGATCTGCCCGGAGGTGAGCACCTTGCCGAAGACGTGCGCGAGCGGCAGCCACAGGTACTGCACGTCCTCGCCGCTGATCAGACCGGTCGCGGCGATGGCCTTCGCCATGTACGACCAGTTGTCGTGCGGGAGCCGGACGCCCTTGGGGCGGCCCGTGGTGCCGGACGTGTAGATCAGCGTGGCCAGCTGGTCCTTGGTGATCGCGCCGACCCGCTCCTTGATCAGGTCGGGGTTCTTCTCCAGGTACTCGGCGCCGCGCTGCTCGAGGTCGGCGAGGGTGAGCACCCAGTCGCCGCTCTCGACACCGGCCGGGTCGATCACGACCACGTGCGTCAGGTCGGGCAGCTCGGCGCGCTTGGCCACCGCCTTGGCCAGCTGGGCCGCGTCCTCCGCGATCAGCACCCGGCTGTCGGAGTCGGCGAGGATGAACGCCGACTCGTCCTCGTTGGTCTGCGGATAGACGGTGGTCGTGGCGGCGCCCGCGCACAGGATGCCCAGGTCGGCGAGGATCCACTCGACGCGGGTCGAGGAGGCGAGCGCCACGCGCTGCTCGGGCTGGACGCCCAGCTCGATCAGGCCGGCCGCGATCGCGTAGACCCGCTCGGCGGCCTGGGCCCAGGTCAGCGACTTCCAGTCGTCCGGGCCCTCGCCGGCGGCCGGCGGTACGGGGTAGCGGTACGCCTCTGCGTCCGGTGTGGCCGAAACGCGCTCCAGGAAGAGGTTCGCCACGCTCGGCGGACGGTTCTCGATCAAGGTCTGTGTGTCGCTCACGACATCCTCCGGGCCCGCGACAGTGCGGCGGCTGGCTCAAGTGCGGCTGTTGTTTAACTCGCGAGTAACTATCGAGCAGAGGATCAGAGTAAAGCGCGACCGGCCACCGCGTAAGGGGCGGCGGACCGCCACTTCCCACCAGGAGCGACACCGGTCGAACGACGGAAGACGCCGGGCCCGCCACGCGGCAGCGCGACGGGCCCGGGAAATCGGTGCAGCACGGGACTATTTCTTGCCCTTGCCCGATCCCGCGTTCTCGTCGCTGGACAGCACGGCGATGAAGGCCTCCTGCGGAACTTCCACGGAACCCACCATCTTCATCCGCTTCTTGCCCTCCTTCTGCTTCTCCAGCAGCTTGCGCTTACGGGAGATGTCGCCGCCGTAGCACTTGGCGAGGACGTCCTTGCGGATGGCGCGGATGGTCTCGCGGGCGATCACCCGGGAGCCGATGGCGGCCTGGATGGGCACCTCGAAGGCCTGCCTCGGGATCAGCTCGCGCAGCTTGGCGACCAGCCGCACGCCGTACGCGTACGCCGCGTCCTTGTGCGTGATCGCCGAGAACGCGTCGACCTTGTCGCCGTGCAGCAGGATGTCCACCTTGACCAGACTGGAGTCCACCTCGCCGGTGGGCTCGTAGTCGAGCGAGGCGTACCCCCTGGTCTTGGACTTCAGCTGGTCGAAGAAGTCGAAGACGATCTCGGCGAGCGGGAGCGTGTACCGGATCTCGACCCGGTCCTCGGAGAGGTAGTCCATCCCGAGCAGGGTGCCGCGCCGGGTCTGGCACAGCTCCATGATCGAGCCGATGAACTCCGACGGTGCGAGGATCGTCGCGCGCACGACGGGCTCGTAGACCTTGTCGATCTTCCCCTCGGGGAACTCGCTCGGGTTGGTGACGACGTGCTCGCTGCCGTCCTCCATGTCGACGCGGTAGACCACGTTCGGCGCGGTCGCGATGAGGTCGAGCCCGAACTCGCGCTCCAGCCGCTCCCGGACCACGTCCAGGTGCAGCAGCCCGAGGAAGCCGACGCGGAAGCCGAAGCCGAGGGCGGCGGAGGTCTCCGGCTCGTAGACGAGCGCGGCATCGTTGAGCTGGAGCTTGTCGAGGGCCTCGCGCAGCTCCGGGTAGTCGGAACCGTCCAGCGGATACAGACCCGAGAAGACCATCGGCTTGGGGTCCTTGTACCCGCCGAGCGCCTCGGTCGCGCCGTTGTGCAGCGTGGTGATCGTGTCACCGACCTTGGACTGGCGGACATCCTTCACACCGGTGATCAGATAGCCGACCTCGCCGACCCCGAGCCCGTCGGCGCCGAGCATCTCCGGCGAGTTCGTGCCGATCTCCAGCAGCTCGTGGGTGGCGCCGGTGGACATCATCCGGATCCGCTCACGCTTGTTGAGCTGCCCGTCGATGACACGTACATACGTGACGACGCCCCGGTAGGAGTCGTACACCGAGTCGAAGATCATCGCGCGGGCGGGCGCGTCGGCGACACCGACCGGCGCCGGGATGTCCCGCACCGCCCGGTTGAGCAGCGCGTCGACCCCGAGCCCGGTCTTGGCGGAGACCTTGAGCACATCGTCGGGGTCACAGCCGACCAGGTTCGCCAGCTCCTCGGCGAACTTCTCCGGCTGGGCGGCCGGCAGGTCGATCTTGTTCAGTACGGGGATGATCGTGAGGTCGTTCTCCATCGCCAGGTAGAGGTTGGCGAGGGTCTGGGCCTCGATGCCCTGGGCGGCGTCGACGAGGAGGATGGTCCCCTCACACGCGGCCAGCGACCGCGAGACCTCGTAGGTGAAGTCGACGTGTCCCGGGGTGTCGATCATGTTGAGGATGTGCGTGGTGCCCTTGTCGGGCCCCTCGGTCGGGGCCCAGGGCAGACGCACGGCCTGGGACTTGATCGTGATGCCGCGCTCGCGCTCGATGTCCATCCGGTCGAGGTACTGAGCGCGCATCTGTCGCTGCTCGACCACACCGGTCAGCTGGAGCATCCGGTCGGCCAAGGTGGACTTGCCGTGGTCGATGTGCGCGATGATGCAGAAATTGCGGATCAGAGCCGGGGCGGTACGGCTCGGCGCGGGCACAATGTCAGGGGTCGCGGGCACGCAGGGTCCTGTCTCTTGAGGCGCCTTGTGCCTCGGGTCGGATCGATACGTAGGCTCCATGGTCCCACGGGCGGCGACCTGAGACCGGTTTGGGCCATCCGGTGGGCCCCTGGTACCGTTGACAGCTGTGTCTCATGCCCTCTCAGCACGGGACACACCCCAAGAAATCACCTGGTACGAGGCCCTCGCGGTCCCGTGCCTGAACCTGAAAAGGCTCATTCGTGGCGAACATCAAGTCCCAGATCAAGCGGATCAAGACCAACGAGAAGGCCCGGCTGCGCAACAAGGCCGTGAAGTCCTCCCTCAAGACCGCGGTCCGCAAGGCCCGTGAGGCTGCTGCCGCGGGTGACGTCGAGAAGGCCACCGAGCTGCAGCGCGCTGCCGCGCGTGCGCTCGACAAGGCCGTCTCCAAGGGCGTCATCCACAAGAACCAGGCCGCCAACAAGAAGTCGGCGCTTGCTTCGAAGGTCGTTGCCCTCAAGGGCTGACACATTGATGTGAACACCGGAAGGACCCGGGCGGGCCCTCTCTCCCGCCCCCGACCGGCACCTACGGATACCGCGCACGACTGCGTTCGCCACGCGGGCGCGGAATCCAACAGCTCGAACCCGAAGGCCCCGACCGCCGCCCTTCCCCGGGCGACGGTCCGGGGCCGTAGGGCACC
>NZ_JBSFLV010000250.1:0-8100 GCF_053599215.1 Streptomyces sp. NPDC001002
GGTGTCGTGCGGGTTGTTGTAGGCGACGATGTCGATGCCGACCTCGGCGACGGCGGTGTAGTGCGCGCGCACCGAACGCTCGTCGGCGCGATAGGAGTTGGGGGGCAGCAGCATGACGGCGGCGCACCCCGCCTCCTTGGCCTGCCGGGCCCACCGGGCGGCCTCGGCGGAACCGTAGGCGGAAACACCGGGCATGACCTTGTCGCCGCCGATGGCCGCGACGGCGGTCTCGACGACCCGGGCGCGCTCCTCCTCGGTGAGCACCTGGTACTCACCGAGCGAGCCGTTGGGGACGACCCCGTCACAGCCGTTCTCGACGAGCCACCGGCAGTGGTCCGCGAACCCGTCGAAGTCGACGCTCAGGTCGTCGTGCAGGGGGAGGGCGGTGGCGACGAGGACACCGCGCCAGACGGGGTGGGAGCGGGAGTTGGGGTGGGACTCGGGGTGAGGGGGCGTAACGGTCATGGAAGCCTCAGCTTTCTGGCGGGGTGTCATATATCGCTGACGGTGGGTGGGTTGATGGGCCAGGGGGCATCGGCCATCTCAGGGCCCCCTCCGGTTCCCGGGCCAGCACCTCCAGCGGTACCGGCCGAGCGAAGGGCCGCTTGGCCGGTCCCGGCGCGCAGCCCGCGACGCCGGCGACTCCGGGCGCGCAGATCCGGCCCTGGCACCAGCCCATTCCGGCGCGGGTGAGGAGTTTGACGCTACGCAGATCCGTGGCGCCGAGTTCGGCGGTGGCCGTGCGGATCGCACCCGCCGGAACCTCCTCGCAGCGGCAGACGACGGTGTCGTCGGTGACCTGGTCCACCCAATGAGCGGGCGGGGCGTAGGCGGCGGCGAGGGCGGAGGAGAAGTCGCGCATCCGGGCCCGAGTGCGGGCAGCCGCCGCCCAATCGGCCGGCCGGGGTTCAACTCCCTTGAGGCGGGCGGCGATCGAGTGCCCGGCGATCTCACCCTCGGCGAGCGCCAGCACCGCTCCCCCGATCCCGGTGGCCTCACCGGCCGCCCACACACCGTCGACGTCAGTTCGCTGCTCGGCGTCGGTGACCACGAACGGATCACCGCTGACGTCGATCGCGCAGCCGAGGGACTCCGCGAGGTCGGTGTGCGCGAGCATGCCGTGCCCGACGGCCAAGGTGTCGCAGCCGATCCGCCGCTCGGTGCCGGGCCTGACCCGGCCGGCGGTGTCGAGCGCGGCGACGGTGACGGCCTCGACGCGATCGGTGCCGCGAGCCGCCACGACGGTGTGACGGACCATCACCGGCACTTTGTGACGCAGGAGTTGAGAGGCGTACCCCGCCGCCTCGACGACCTTGCCCGGGTGCGCGGCGAGGGTCGCCGCGTGCCGTACGAAACCGGCGGGGCGTACGGACTCGACGTACGCGACGACGTCGGCGCCCGCCGCGGCGAGCCCGGCCGCGACCGGCATCAGCAGCGGGCCGGTGCCGGCGACGACCACCGAGCGCCCCGGCAGAACGAGCCCGCCCTTGAGCATGGCCTGGGCCCCGCCCGCGGTGACCACTCCGGGGAGCGTCCAGCCGGGGAAGGGCAGCACCTTCTCGTAGCCGCCGGTGGCCAGCAGGATGGCATCGGCGGTGACCGTCTCCGAGGTCTGCTGGTCGGGGCCGAGCAGGGCGTGCACGCCGAAGCCTCGATCACCGAACTCCGGTTCCACGAACCAGACATGACGATCCGCCAGGTGGACGATGCGGCCTGCCTCGACATGGGCGGCGAGTCGGTCCCGCAGCGCCTCCCAGGTGCCCCACGCGTGATGCAGCGCCTGTGGTCTGCGGGCGCCGAGCCCCACCGCGGGCTGCCGGTAGAACTGCCCGCCCGCCTGCGCGCCCGCGTCCAGCAGCACGACCCGTACGCCCTGGTCGGCAGCCGTGAGCGCGGCGGCGAGCCCGGCGGGGCCGGCGCCGATCACGGCGAGGTCAGCCCTGGTCATGGCCTGCGTCGTCCCGGGCGAGGTCGTCATGGCCGGTGCCCTCCTGCGTGCGGATCGTGTCGCCGGGGTGGACCGGGACGAGGCAAGCCCGTTGGTTCGGGCGGTCGTTGACGGTGATCAGGCAGTCGAAGCAGACTCCGATACCGCAGAAGACTCCGCGCGGCGAACCACTCCCCCGGGTTCCGCGCCAGGACGTGATGCCGGCCGTCCAGAGCACGGCGGCGACGGTCTGGCCGGGCAGAGCGTCGATCTCACGGCCGTCGAGGGTGACGGTGAAGGCCGGTCCGGGGTGGGCCCGGGCCAGCTCCAGCGGGGTCTCGCCTCTTCTCATTCCCCCTCCTCGAAACGGTCCGGGCGGAACGGTGTCAGGTCGAGGTCCGGTGTCCGGTCGGTCAGCGTCTGGGCGATCAAGTGCCCGGTGCCGACGGCGAGTCCGATGCCCGCGCCCTCGTGGCCGCAGGCGTGGTGGAGTCCCGGCACTCGGGGGTCGGGCCCGATGGCCGGCAGATGGTCGGGCAGATAGGGCCGGAAGCCGAGGTAGCCGCGCATCGCGTGCACCTTGCCGAGCATCGGGAAGAGCGCGGTGCCCTGCGCGGCCAGCCTGCGCACGACCGGGAGCGAGAACGTCCGGTCGAAGCCCACCCGTTCGCGACTCGCCCCGATCAACACCGGGCCCGCGTCCGTGCTTTCGACGACCGCCGAGGACTGGAGCCCCGCGTCCCCGCTGGCGACGTCGGCCACGTAGTCGGCGGCGTACACCTTGTGCCGGATCACCCCGCGCGGCAGCGGCTCGGTGACCAGGACGAAGCCGCGGCGCGGCAGCACCGGCAGGTGGACTCCGGCCAGCGCGGCGACCTCGCCGCCCCAGGTGCCGGCCGCGTTGATGACGGCCGGGGCGTGCAGGTCGCCGTGTGCGGTCCGTACGCCGCGTACCGAGCCGTCCTTCGCGCGCAGGATGTCGGTGACGGCGGTGCCGGTGCGCAGGTCGGCGCCGGCGCGCCGGGCCGCTCGTACGACATGGGCGGCGGCCAGGGTCGGCATCACCTGGCAGTCCTCGGGGTAGAGCACGCCGCCCGCGAGTCCGGGGGCCAAGTGCGGTTCCAAGTCGGGGAGTTGGTCGGCGGTGACGAGCCGTGCGTCGACTCCGGCCGTCCGCTGTCCGGCGGCGAAGTCGGTCAGTGCGGACATGCCCTCGGGCGAGGAGGCGACGACGACTCCGCCCTTCGGCTCGAACTCCACTGCGGCGCCGAGGCCGGGTTCGGCGGCGAGGTCGGCCCAGAGGCGTCGGGAGAGGAGGGCCAGGTCGAGTTCGGGGCCCGGTTCCTTGTCGGAGACGAGCAGGTTGCCCTCGCCGGCTCCGGTGGTGCCGCCGGCCACGGGGCCGCGGTCCACGATGAGGGTCCGCAGGCCCGCCCGAGCCGTGTAGAGGGCGCAGGCCGCACCCACCATGCCGGCCCCGATGACTACGACGTCGCAGGTCAGTGGGCTGCTCACGCCAGTACAATGTCACATGTTTCTGTCCTCGCCAAGGGGTCGTACGCGGACCCCGGTGGCCGAGGGACCCCCCCTCCGCCACCGGGAGCCGGGCGGGTCGCCCCGGGGAGCCGGGCGGGCCGACCCGCCCACCGGGGCCACGCGGCGGACCGCCCGCCGGCCGTCAAATCTCCGTCAACTGCCCGTCAACCGCCCGTCAGCTCTCCATCAGCGTGACGTCCTCGCGCTGGGCCGCGTGGAAGCGGGGCAGCGGCAGGCCGCCCTGGGCGTTGAGTTCCATCAGCGTCGCCTCGACGTTCGCCGCGCCGGGTGCGAGCTTGTCCGACGAGCTCGTGCCGGTGTTCTGCCAGCGGTGTTCCATGCCGTCGCACACGGCGCGGGTGCCGCCGATGCCGTGACGGACGTTCGGGGAGCTCTGCGCGACCGAGGAGCTGACGAAGACCGGGCCGTTGCCGCCGAGACAGCGGTAGGTGCCGGAGAGGGTGACCGTGCCGTCGGGGGCGATGTACCCCGTCGGGTCGACGGTCACGGTCTCGAAGGGGTCGGCGGACGCGGGCGCGGCGGGAGCGGCGGCCAGCAGGAACAGCGCGGCGCAGGCGGCGGTGCGGATCGCGGGACGCAGAGACACGGGGAAACCTCCTGAGTGTGGGGGCTCCACTGGTACCGGGCGCGCAGGCCCGCGGCCGTGATCGTCACTCCTTCGGTGGCGAGTCCACACCGTTGGTCACGCCCGTCACCCCTTCGGTGGCGAGTCCGCACCGACGGTCGTGGAACCGTCCGGGAGTTGTCCGCGTGTTGTCACGCTTCCCGGCGCGCGGTTCCGATGAGTTCACGGCGGGAGGATGGTCTCTTCTATGGGGACGCCGACCGGCGGAACCCCACCGACCTGGAGGTGCGACATGTGTTCCCACCAGCTTTCGAGCTCTTCCTCCGACAACAGCGCCGCGCATGTCGTCGCCGCCCACCCCGAACAGGGCTGGAGCCTGCTCTGCGACGGGGCGATCGTGTTCGACGACTCCGGCGAACTGACCCCCGACGGCCGCGCGGTCGCCCCGCACCGGATCGCTTCGCTGACGATGGCGGCCTGAGTCACGCCGATGCAGTCGCGGGCGCGGTAACAGCACCGCCGCCCCGCCCCCGTACGACTCCCCAGCGGGCGCCACCGAGCGGCCCCGGCCAGTTCGAGCGACACTGCGAACACCGCCGGCCCCCTTGCGTCCGCACCCCTCCTCCCGCTTCTCCCGTGCCCCTCCGCCCCGCGGACGCACAGCCTCCCCGCCCCCGGCGGTATCGCGCCCCGTTGACTGTCGTCACCAAGGCGATACGCTCGATGCGCGAGCCCACACCCCGCCCATCAGGCAAGGGGGCGTACCGCCATGATCGACTCGGCGCATGTCGACACCTTCGCGCGTGACCACCTCCCGCCGCGCGAGGAGTGGCCGGAGCTGCTCTTCGACCTGCCGGAGCTGAGGTACCCCGATCGGGTGAACTGTGCCGCCGAGCTGCTGACCGGCCCGGACGCCGACAGCCCGGCCTTCCACACCCCCGCGGGACCCTCCTGGACGTACGACGAACTGCGCGCCCGCGTCGACCGGCTCGCGCATGTCCTGACCGGCGACCTCGGTGTGGTCCCGGGGAACCGGGTGCTGTTGCGCGGACCGACCACCCCGTGGCTCGTGGCCTGCTGGCTGGCGGTGCTGAAGGCGGGCGCGGTCGCCGTGACGGTGCTGGCGCAGCAGCGGCCGCACGAGCTGGCCACGATGTGCGGGATCGCCGACATAGGGCACGCCCTGTGCGACATACGGGCCGTCGACGACCTCGCCAAGGCGGAGATACCGGGGCTGCGCATCACGACGTACGGCGGTGACGCCCCCGACGACCTCCTGAACCGTCCGGCGCCCGAGACCCCGTATCCGACGGTCGAGACCGCGGCCGACGACGTCGCGCTGATCGCGTTCACCTCCGGCACCACCGGCCGCCCGAAAGGGTGCATGCACTTCCACCGGGACGTGCTCGCCATAGCCGACACCTTCTCGAAGCATGTGCTGCGGCCGCGCCGGGACGACGTCTTCGCGGGGAGTCCGCCGCTCGGCTTCACCTTCGGGCTCGGCGGTCTTGTGATCTTCCCGATGCGGGCCGGCGCGAGTGCGCTGCTGCTCGAACAGGCGGGCCCCAAGCAGCTGTTGCCCGCGATCGCCGCCCACCGGGTCTCGGTGCTGTTCACCGCGCCGACCGCCTACCGCGCGATGCTCGGCGAGGTCGACGCGTACGACGTCTCGTCGCTGCGCCGTTGCGTCTCCGCCGGCGAGAACCTGCCCGCCGCCACCTGGCAGGCGTGGCGGGACCGGACCGGGCTGCCGATCATCAACGGCATAGGCGCCACCGAGCTGTTGCACATCTTCATCTCCGCCGCCGACGACGACATCAGGCCCGGCACGACGGGGAAGCCGGTGCCGGGGTGGCACGCGCGGGTGCAGGACGCGGACGGAACGCCGGTGCCCGACGGGGAGCCTGGGTTGCTCGCCGTGCAAGGTCCGGTCGGCTGCCGGTACTTGGCCGACCCACGCCAGCGGGTGTACGTGCGCGGCGGCTGGAACGTCACCGGCGACACGTATGTGCGCGAGAGCGATGGGTACCTGCGATTCGTCGCCCGCGCCGACGACATGATCATCTCGGCCGGGTACAACATCGCGGGACCCGAGGTCGAGGACGCGTTGCTGCGTCACCCGGACGTGGTCGAGGCGGCGGTCGTGGGGCGGCCCGACGAGGCCCGCGGTCAGGTGGTGGTGGCCTACGCCGTCCTCAAGGAGGGCGCCGAACGGGACGCCGAGGCACTGCGCGCCTTCGTCAAGTCCGAGCTGGCGCCGTACAAATGCCCGCGCGAGATCGTGTTCCTGGACGCGCTGCCGCGCACGGCCACCGGAAAGCTCCAGCGGTTCAGACTGCGCATCGAGGATCGGTCGGGAGATCGCGCCGAAGATCACTCCGGTATTGACACCGATGGTGACCAGCAGTGATGTCGACGACCTAAGATGATCAACGTGTCCGACCAGCCTGCCCCACGGTCTCTCATCGTCACGCTCTACGGCGCGTACGGCCGCTTCGTGCCGGGCCCCGTGCCCGTCGCCGAACTGATCCGGCTGCTCGCCGCGGTCGGCGTGGACGCGCCCTCCGTACGCTCCTCGGTGTCCCGGCTCAAACGGCGCGGACTGCTGCTGCCGGCCCGCACGGCCCAGGGCACGGCGGGGTACGAACTCTCCGCGGAGGCACGCCAGTTGCTCGACGACGGCGACCGCCGCATCTACGCCGAGGTGCCGCCCGAGGACGAGGGCTGGGTGCTCGCCGTGTTCTCCGTACCGGAGTCGGAGCGGCAGAAGCGGCACGTCCTCCGCTCCCGTCTGGCAGGACTCGGCTTCGGCAGCGCGGCCCCGGGTGTGTGGATCGCCCCGGCCCGGCTGTACGAGGAGACCCGGCACACCCTCGTACGCCTGCGGCTCGACCCGTACGTCGACCTCTTCCGCGGCGAGCACCTCGGCTTCGCGCCCACCGCCGAGGCCGTCGCCCGCTGGTGGGACCTGGCCGCCATCGCCAAGGAGCACGACGCGTTCCTCGACCGCCACGCGCGCGTGCTGCGGGACTGGCAGGGGCGCCCGGCGTCCGACACCCGGCCCGAGGAGGCCTACCGCGACTACCTCCTCGCCCTGGACTCCTGGCGTCACCTCCCGTACATCGACCCCGGCCTGCCCGCCCGGCTGCTCCCCGAGGACTGGCCGGGGGCGCGCTCGGCGGCGGTGTTCCGGGGACTGCACGAGCGGCTCAGGGCCGCGGGGGCCGGTTTCGCGGGCGTATGAGAGGCGCCCCATGAGTCACTCAGGTAAACCTCAGGCTCCTTAACACCTCCTCTCAGACTTCTTACCTACCGTTCCAGGCGTCGCACGCCGGTAGGAAAGAGGACTGTTGCGCATGACCACCACGCCAAGGACTCAGGGAGCCACGGTCTGGCTGACGGGGCTGCCGAGCGCGGGCAAGACGACGATCGCCCGTCACCTCGGGGATCGGCTGAAGGCCGAGGGGCATCGCGTGGAGGTCCTGGACGGTGACGAGATACGCCGCTTCCTCTCCGCAGGACTCGGCTTCTCCAGAGAGGACCGCAACACCAATGTGCAGCGCATCGGCCTGGTCTCCGAGGTCCTGGCGCGCAACGGCGTCCTGTCCCTCGTCCCGGTCATCGCGCCGTACACCGACAGCCGCGAGGCCGTGCGCAAACGGCACCAGGCCAGCTCGACGCCGTACATCGAGGTGCATGTGGCGACCCCGGTCGAGGTGTGCAGCAAGCGGGACGTGAAGGGGCTGTACGCCCGCCAGGCCGCGGGGCAGTTGACCGGGCTGACCGGTATCGACGACCCGTACGAGCCGCCCTTCGACCCGGATCTCGTGCTGCCGACGCAGGTGCAGACGCCCGAGGAGTCGGCGGACGCGGTGCACGCGCTGCTGGCGGAGCGGGGGTTGGTGTGAACGCGGCGCCGCCCGCGACGGGCTTCAACCTCTCCCATCTGGACGCCTTGGAGTCCGAGGCGGTGCACATCTTCCGCGAGGTGGCGGGCGAGTTCGAGCGGCCGGTGATCCTCTTCTCCGGCGGCAAGGACTCCATCGTCATG
>NZ_JBSFLV010000251.1:0-7739 GCF_053599215.1 Streptomyces sp. NPDC001002
GTCCGGGTGATGCTCCTCCAGGACGCGGCGGCCAACCCGACCCGCCCACGGCGCCGGGCCCCGGCCCCTGCCCGCCCGAGAACGCGCACATCCCGCAGCAGCACACGAGACAGCTCAGCGAGGAGCACCGATGACCCGACAGCCGACGGCACCCGCCGTCACGACCGACCTCACCGCACTCGCGGCCAAGCACGCCCCGGCCGCCGAGACCGACCGCCGGCTCTCGCCGGAGGTGGTGGCCGCGCTGCTCGACGCCGGCTTCGCCCGGCACTTCGTCCCCGCAGCGCACGGTGGCCCGGCCGGCGACTTCGCCCCGCTGGGCCAGGCGTTGCAGCAGGTCGCCGAGGGCTGCCTCAGTGCCGCATGGTGCGCGATGATCTACGCGACCTCCGGCCGCATGGCCTCCTACCTGCCTGCCGAGGCGCGTGCAGAGGTGTGGGCCGACGGGCCGGACACCCTGATCGCCGCGGGCCTGGTTCCGGTGCGGGGCACCGAACCCGCGCCCGGCGGCTGGCGGCTGAGCGGCTCCTGGCGTCCCCTCAGCGGTGTCCAGTACGCCGACTGGGTGCTGTTGTGCGCGCCGGCAAAGGTGTCCGGCGGAACGCCGAGGCTGCACTTCTTCGCCGTGCCCCGGGCCGAATTGCGCATCGACGACACCTGGAACACGGTCGGAATGCGCGCCACCGGCAGTCATACCGTGACCCTGGACGGCGTGTTCGTGCCCGAGCACCGGACGTTCGCCCACGCCGACCTGTTCGCGGGTGCCGCCCACGACCGGGATCTCGCGCCCTGTCACCTGGTGCCGATGCTGGGCGCGGCCCCGCCGCTGTTCGCGGCACCTGCGCTGGGTGCGGCACGGGGTGCGCTTCGGACCTGGACCGAGTCGCATGCATGCGGGCCGGGCGCCAGGGCCGAGGCCGAGCACGACCTGATCCGGGCGCGGGCCGCGGGCGGGATCGACACGAGCGGCCTGCTGCTGGCCCGAGGGTTCGCGACGCTGGACGACTCCCCCGCCGACGAGGCCGCCTGTGCGCGTACGGCACGGGACGCGACCTTGGCGGCCGAGGGCGTCGTGCGCGCGGTGGACCTGCTCTTCCGTACGGCGGGCAGCGCGGCACAGGACTCGGCGCACCCGCTCCAGCGGGCCTGGCGCGATGTGCACTGCGCGTCGTCGCACGCCGCGCTGCGCTTCGAGCGGACGGGAGCGGCGTGGGCGCGGCTGGGCCGGCCCAAGGACGACGCCTGACTTGCGTGCCGTCGCCCCCGGCCGGGCTTTCCGCTCCGTTCAGCCCATGCGGTTCAGTCCATGCCCCGCTTGCCGGGCGTCCAGAACGGTTTGGTCAGCACCGAACGCCGGGGCCAGCCGCGCTCCCGCACCAGGTGATCGCGTACGGCCTGGACGGACCTGGCCTCTCCCGCCACATAGGCGACGCCGGCCGTGCCAGGGAGGTCCAGGCCGCGCACCGCCTCCACCAACGAGGCGGAGGCGGCGGCCGGGGCACCTTCGCGGTAGCACCAGGTCACGCCGTCGCGCAGCGGCAGCCGGTCGTCCTGGGTGTCCACCTCCACCACGGCGTCGAACGCGACATCCGCGGGCAGCGCGCCCAGCATCGGCCCGAAGGGCACCGAGGCGGTCTCGTCGCCGACGAACAGATGGCGGGCGGCGCCGAGATCGAGGACGAAGGAGCCTTCCGGTTTGGTGAAGTGAACCTGGTCCCCCGCCGCGACCGTGGTGGCCCACTGCTCGCCGGGTCCGTCGCCGCCGTGCTCCAGCACGCAGAGCTCAAGCGACTCGCCGTCGTAGTCCCACACGGAGTATGTCCGCAGCAGGCCTTTACGCCAGGTCAACGGCTGGAACAGATCGTTGACGTGGAGACGGACGTGCTGGCCCGGGGTGTAGTCCAGGCCGCGCAGCGCGGGACCGGTCAGCCGGATTCTGCGCATGCGTTTGGCCGGCAGGTCCACGGACTCGACCCGACCTCGTACGAAGATCAGATCGAGAACACGGTCCTTCATCGCATTCGCTCCCTGGAGTCGCCGGTCGTGGACCCGGTACCGGTCGCGTGGCCCGGTCATCGGATCTCGTTGTGTGCCACCAGTCGGCCGACCGTGGTGCTCCCGTCGTCCAACGCGGGGTCGGTCGCGAGGATCGCCTGCTGCAGCCGGTGCAGCCAGGGCGAGGGCTCCAGACCGAGCTCGTCGAGCATCGTCAGCCTCAGGCGCTGAAAGACCTGGAGAGCGTGAGCACGCCGGCCGCAGCGGTACAGGGCGAGCATGAGCTGTCCGTGCAGGCCCTCGTGGGTACGGTCACGGACGACGAGTCCGGACAGTTCGTCCACGATCGAGTGGTGCCGGCCCAGGGCGAGATCCACCTGGACGCGGCTGTCCATGACCGCCCTGCGGCGCTCCTCGAGGCGCAGCACCTCGGCCTCCAGTACCGGTCCGACGTGGACGTCGACCAGGGCCGGGCCCCGCCACAGTTCCATCGCGTTGCGGAGCAGTTCCGAGGCCGATTGATGATCGCCTTCTTCGCAGCGGCGCATTCCGAGATTGGCCAGCCGGTCGAACTCCGCCGCGTCGCACCGGCCGCCCTCATTGTTGAGGAGATAACCATTGCCACAGGTGACCAGGATCCGCTTCGCGTGATTGGTGTCCGGTTCACCGGGTGATATTTCCCGGGCAATCCTCTTGCGTATGTGCAGGATGTACGTCTGAAGTGTCGTCGATGCGCTCTTCGGGAGACTTCCCTCCCAGAGTTCGTCGGCAATTGAGCCGACGGTCACGACACTGTTTGCGTTCAGCGCGAGAAGCGCGAGCAGACCGCGCGGTTTTCGAGCGGTCGGAACAATTGATGATTCACCTAGCCTGACCTGGAGCGCGCCCAGGACACCGACGTTCATGCAAACTCCCCCGTGAGATGCCATGATCAGTAATTCCCGCCCCAATCGGGAAAACGCTCGGTGGATCTCTCCTTTATGCGACACTACCATCAACCAACCGGCGGATGGTTTTGAGTAGGTAAAATCGAAGCCGCCCGGAACTATCTGAATTAATTTCCAGGACACTACCGATAACCCCGTCACGGCTAATGCACAGACGAGGCACAGAGATCCGGCGAGGAAAATTGCTATTCGCGGGCCAACAGGCCGTCGACCACCACCTCGAGCGCGAAAGCAAACCTTTCCTCCGCCGTGCCCTGCATCAGATGTCCGGAGAGGGCGGCCAGCACCGGGAACCGCTCCGCGGGGAGCCTCTCCACGACGTCGGCGACACCTGAGGACCGGCGCCTTTCGGCCTGCGCCTCATCCAGCGCTCGGCCGTCGGCCTCGAAGGCCACGGCAGCGGCGTAGAGCCCCAGCAGGTCGCACGCCCAGGCGGCGGTCCGCTGCGAGATACCGCCGGCGAGCAGCAGCGTGGCGATCCGCTCGTTGAGGGCGAGCGAGGCGGGACCGGTCGGAATGCGCCCCAGTGACACCTGGGCGATCCCCGGATGGTCGCTCATCGCCCGCACGGTCGCCCTCAGCAGCTCCTCCAGCTGCACCCGCCAGCGCTCCGGATCGACCGGCTCCATCGGCACAGCCGCGAGGACGGCGTCCAGGGCCTGGCACAGCAGGTCGTCGCGGTTGTCCACGTAGACATAGAGGGACGCGGGTCCGGTGTCCAGCCGCTCGGCGACGCGCCGCATGGTGAGGGCCTGCGCGCCCTCGGTGCGCAGGATGCCGAGGGCGGCATCGATGACCACGCCGCGGCCGAGCGGGGCCTTGGCGGGACGGGATCGCGTACTGCGGGGCTCAGCGGTCATGGCTCAAGTGTACCGCTTGACGCGAACGTCGTTCGTGAGGAACATCGATCTGGACGAACGTCGTTCGTTTTGTTGACGACCAAAACGAACAGCGTTCGCGACGAACGTCGTTCGACCTGGTCCGGCCCCTCCTACCTCACCCAAGGACGCGCATGGAATCCGAAGCACCGGCCGAGGAGCTCGCTACCGACAGCCCTTCCTCCGGCTCCGTACCAGCCCCCTACGCGGCACGCTGGAAAGTCCTCGCCATCGTCCTCGTCGCCGAGGTCATGGACCTGCTCGACGCGACCATCACCAGCGTCGCCGCACCGTCCGTACGCGCGGACCTCGGCGGCGGGCAGACCACCCTTCAGTGGCTGGGAGCCGCCTACACCCTCCCCTTCGCGGTCCTGCTCGTCACCGCAGGGCGCATGGGGGACGTCTGGGGACGGCGCCGGCTGTTCGTGATCGGCGCGGTCGGCTTCACCGTAGCCTCGGCCGCCTGTGCGATGGCCACCTCCCCCGGGATGCTGCTCGCCACACGGGCGCTGCAAGGGGCGCTCGGCGCGTTGCTGATCCCGCAGGGTTTCGGCCTGATCAAGGAGGTCTTCCCGGTCTCCGAACTCGGCAAGGCCTTCGCGCTGTTCGGCCCGGTCATGGGCCTGTCGGCGGTGGGCGGCCCGATCATCGGCGGTGCGCTGGTGGACGGTGACCTGTTCGGGTCCGGCTGGCGCATGATCTTCCTGATCAACCTGCCGCTGGGCGTCCTCGCCGTGGCCGGGGCGCTGCGCCACATGCCGGCGGGCGCGCGCGTGCCCGGCGCACGGCTGGACGCCGTGGGCACGGTCCTGGTCAGTCTTTCGGCCGTCGCTCTCGTCTATCCACTGGTCCAGGGCCGTGAACTGGACTGGCCGCTCTGGTCGTTCGCGCTGATGGCACTTGGTGTGACGGGCTTCGTCCTCTTCGGCGCCCACCAGCGCCGACGCCCCGGCCGGGCTCTGGTAGAGCCGAGCCTGCTGGTCAACCGCGCATACACCAGCGGCCTCCTGGTGGCGCTGATGTTCTTCGCCGCCTTCACCGGGCTGCTCCTGGTGCTGTCCCTGTTCTTCCAGACCGGTCTGGGCTTCTCCCCCATGCGCACGGGCCTGACCATGGCCCCGCTGGCGCTCGGCGTGGCGGCCACCTCTCCCTTGTCCACGTCCCTCGCCCCGCGCTACGGGCGCAAGGTCATCCAGGCCGGCATCGCCGCGACCGCGGCCGGTCTGCTGATCCTCGCCCTCATCGTCTCGGTCACCGGCACCGACGCCACCAGTTGGAAGCTGGCCCCGGGCATCCTCGTGGTCGGCCTCGGTATGGGATTCGTGTTCGCCCCGCTGTTCGACGTCATCCTGGCGGGCGTCGCGGACCACGAGGTCGGCTCAGCCTCGGGGGTCCTCAACGCGGTGCAGCAGTTCGCCAACGCGATCGGGGTGGCGGTGGTCGCCACCGTGTTCTTCTCGTTCCTCGACGACGGGCGTACGCCGCCGGACGCGATGACACGGACCGCAGTGGCGACGATCGGACTGCTGCTCTTCGCCTTCGTGTCCGGGTACGCACTGCCCCGGACGGCACGCGTCGAGGGGCATTGAGGCCTGCCCCAGGTCGCCCATGACCCGTCGGGGCGCCCCTTGCGGCAAGAGAAGCCCCGTCTGCCCAACCGCCGGGGGACGCTGGATTCCACGGTTCCGGAGGTGATCAGCTGTCCGTCGGGACGGGTCGTGGGCCCTGGCACCGACGTCTTCCAAGCACTGCAGGAAAGCCTCATCGCGAAAGCCGCGAAGCCAGGCGAGGCCGTCCTCACCGACCCGGGGAAAGCTGCCGCCGAGGCGCTGGAGGTGCTGCGGGCGCCGCGATCGAGCGCACGGACAGGCCGTGGCCCCGCCACACGCCGGCCGGAGACCGGTCCGCGAGTTGAGCGACGTCGCCGTCACCCGGTTAGTGCCAGGTCCCACAGGTGGGCGTTGCCGTGCATCACGTGCTGGACGTCGTCGCCCTTCGGACAGCACTCACTGATCCACTCGATCCTGGACCCGCAGCTCGGACGCCTGCGGGACGCCGGAACCCTGCTGGTTTTCGAGTGGCGGCCAACGGCGCCCTGAACGCACGCGCAGACCGCGACGGCTCGGCCTGAAAGGGATCACCTCTTTATTCAAGTCTTGACTTAACACTACGGACATTGCTTGGATCGCCCGCAACGATGGTGTCGGAGCGGGGAGTTGTGAGCTGTGAGACGTTCATTCACGACCATGGCGGCAGTCGCGGCCACGACACTGTCCGTGCTGATCGGCACGGGCCCGGCCGCCCATGCGGACCGGAACAGCCACGCCCCCGCCGTGACCGGCACCTTCTCCGCCGGCGCCGCACACGCCTGGCAGTCGCTGCCGGCCGTACGGACGGGCGGCGCCGCGTCGGGACCGGTCGACGCCACCGTCGTAGCCGATCCGAGCGCACTGCGGCAGAAGTACGAGGGCATCGGCTTCTCCCTGGACGAGACAAGCGTGTCCAACCTCTGGAAGCTGACGCCCGCCAAGCGCCGCGAGGCCATCCGCCTGCTCGTCGACCCCGTGCACGGCGCCGGTCTCGACCGGTTCCGGCTGACGATCGGCAGCCCCGACCTCATCGAGCATCTGCCGTTCTGGTCGGAGGACGACCTGCCCGCGGGCGTCAAGGACGACTTCGGCCTGAAGCACTTCTCCGTCCAGCGCGACGTCGACCTGCACATCATCGACACGATCAAGCTCATCCAGCACTACAACCCGCGCGCCACGTTCTTCGCCTCGGCGTGGAGCGCACCGGCCTGGATGAAGACGAACAACCAGTTCACCGGCGAGGTCGCGCTCAAGCCGGGCAGCACCACGGACTACTACCAGGTCGGCAAGTTGCGCGACGACTGCATCGACGTCTTCGCCCGCTACTACGTCAAGTACGTCCAGGCGTACGCCCGGCACGGCATCCGCGTCGACGCGCTGACCCTGCTCAACGAGCCCGGCATGGACGTCGTCTACCCGGCCATGGACATCAGCATCGCCCAGCAGCAGAAGCTCGCCCTGGCGATGAAGCGGGAGTTCAAGTCGGCCCGGCTCAACACGCGGTTGTACGTGCACGACTTCAACTTCTGGGACTGGCGCGACCCCAACAGCACCGCGACCAAGAACTACCACCGCATCTTCGACGACGCCCCCGACGGCTCGGTCAAGGGCAAGCAGGTGCAAGACGCCACCGACGCCATCGCCTTCCACCCCTACTGGGGCGACCCGACCGTCATGCGCGACGCCTACGAGCAGACGGGCAAGCCGGTCGAGATGACGGAGACGAGCGACCTGTCGCCGTCGACCATCCTCGACTACTTCCGGCTTGACGCCAGTTCCTACATCCTGTGGGCCCAGGCGACCGACCAGGACGGCGGCACACTGCACTGGACACCGGCCCGCGACAACAACATCGACTGGGACGAGGTCGCGGCGACCACCAAGTGGCCCGACCGGCTGGTGAAGGTCAACACGAACACCAAGGACTTCACGGTCCGCGACGAGCTCTACGCCATGGGCCAGTTCGCGAAATACCTCAAGCCCGGTGACGTACGCCTGGAGTCCAGCGCCGCGCAGAACGGCGTGAGCAACGTGGTCTACCGCTCCGGCAAGAGCGGCTACGTCACCGTCCTCGGCAACAGCTCCGACGCCGACCGCACGGTCCGCGTCACCGTCGGCGGACGGAAGTTCGTGACGACCGTCCCGGCGGGCTCCTTCGCCACCTACCGCTGGAAGTGAACCGCCGGACCCGGACCCACTGACTGACGCCGCTCGGCCCCTGACCCAAGGTCAGGGGCCGGGCCACCGGACTCAAGGTGAGGGTCGGCCGGAAGCGGATGGCCGTCGACGGGCTCGACCTGTCGCTCGGCACCGGTGTGCACGGCGTGCTC
>NZ_JBSFLV010000252.1:0-7656 GCF_053599215.1 Streptomyces sp. NPDC001002
AGCTGGTAGGCCTCGCCGATCAGCTGCATGTCGGCGTACTCGATGCCGTTGTGGACCATCTTCACGAAGTGCCCGGCGCCGTCGGGGCCCACGTGCGTGACACAGGGCGCCTCGTCCGCGGCCTTCGCGGAGATCTTCTCCAGCATCGGACCGAGCGAGTCGTACGACTCCTTCGGGCCGCCCGGCATGATGCTCGGGCCGTGCAGCGCGCCCTCCTCGCCGCCGGAGACGCCCATGCCGACGAAGTGGATGCCCTGCTCGCGCAGGTCGCGCTCGCGGCGCCGGGTGTCGGCGAAGTGGGCGTTGCCGCCGTCGATGATCATGTCGCCGGGCTCCAGGAGCGGGGCGAACTCCTGGATCACCGCATCGGTGGGATCGCCGGCCTTGACCATGATGACCAGCCGCCGGGGCCGCTCCAGCGCGGCGACGAACTCCTTGGCGGTGTCGGCCGCGATGAAGTCGCCCTCGTTCCCGAACTCCTCGACCAGGGCGTGCGTGCGCGCCGCCGTCCGGTTGTGCAGCGCGACCGTATAGCCGTTGCGGGCGAAGTTACGGGCGAGATTGCGGCCCATGACCGCGAGACCCGTGACGCCGATCTGGGCTGAAGTGCTCATTCGGTTGGCTCCTAGAGGATCCGATTTCGGTGGTGCCGGTCGTGCCCGTCAGTATCGCCCCACCGACCATCCTGACGTGCCGGTACGTGGGGCGCACGTCCGGAGTGCGTGACATACCGTCCGCAGATACGTACAGCCAACCCCACCTGCCTCAGCCGAAACACAACGGGGGTTTATTCCTGGTCACTTGTGAGACAGGGAGGCTGATTTGCCGTCTTGTCATGGCCTGTTCGGGGCGCTTAGTTTTGGCCTTCCTGCCTGACGCCTGTCGATGGGGGCTTGGGACATGGCCGTACGCGGCCGGCACCGCCGGTATCAGCCCAACACGATCAACCGCGCCTCGCTCACCGTCACGGCGGGCAGCGTCGGCATGGCGATTCCGCTCATCGGGGCCGGCACGGCCCACGCCGCCGACGTGTCCACCTGGAACAAGGTGGCCGCCTGCGAGTCGAGCGGGAACTGGAGCATCAACACCGGCAACGGGTATTACGGCGGGCTCCAATTCACCCGGTCGACCTGGGAGGCGTACGGCGGCACCAAGTACGCCCCGCGCGCCGACCTGGCCACCAAGGACCAGCAGATAGCCGTCGCCGAGAAGGTCCTGGACGGACAGGGGCCCGGCGCCTGGCCGGTGTGCTCGGTACGGGCCGGGCTGACCCGCGGCGGTGACACCCCGGACATCCACCCGGCGGGCGGCACCGGCGGGCAGTCCGCCGAGAAGACCACCAAGAAGAGCACGAAGAAGACCGGGACCTCCGTGCAGGACGTGCAGCCGCAGACCACGCCCCAGTCCAGGGCGGGCAGGGCGGAGATGTACACGGTGGTCCGCGGCGACTCCCTCTCCGAGATCGCCGAGACCGAGCACGTCCCGGGCGGCTGGCAGCGGCTCTACGCCGCGAACCGGACGACCGTCGGTACCGACCCCGACCTGATCATGCCGGGCCAGCGGCTCGACCTGCGGGCCAAGGCGACCCCGACCACTCACACGACGCCGAAGACGCACACCACGGCGAGCACGGCCACGGAGACGAAGAAGAAGACGTCCACCGAGACCGAGGAGAAGGTCGAGAAGAAGACCGAGGAGAAGGCCGGCACCCGGCACTCCCTGGTCGCCCCGGTGAACGCGGCCACCGGCACCCAGTACCACGCGACCGGCTCCTCCTGGTCGAAGGGCTACCACACCGGCGTCGACTTCCCCGTCCCCACCGGCACCTCCGTGAAGGCGGTCGGCGCGGGCAAGGTCGTCACCGCCGGCTGGGGCGGCTCCTTCGGCTACCAGGTGGTGCTCCGGCACGCCGACGGCCGCTACACCCAGTACGCCCACCTGTCGGCCATCTCCGTACGGGCCGGACAGTCGGTGGGCGAGGGGCAGCGGCTCGGGCGTTCGGGGTCCACCGGAAACACCACGGGCCCGCATCTGCACTTCGAAGTGCGGACGGGGCCCGGATTCGGTACGGACATCGACCCTGTCGCCTATCTCAGGGCCGGCGGCGTCAGGATTTGACGCGTACCCGGTGCCGGTCCACGAGTGGGAGCGGCAGGTAGGTGCCGCCGAAGAAGGGACCGTGGAAGCCGTAAGGCGCCGGCGCTTCGTCGTCCTCGTCCCTGTCCGCGCCCGCGGCGGGCGACGCCGGGTCGGTGTCCCCGTCGTAGGACGTGTCCGCGGCCGCTCCTTGAGCCTGTGCCGGTACGAGGATCTCCTCGCGCTCCCGTGCGTCCTCGCGGCGCGCGGCCACCGGCTGCTCGGGCAGCGCCACCAGGTTCTTCTCGGCGGGTGCCGCGGCGGCGGGCTCGGGCAGAGCCGGAGCCGTCTCCGTGGAGGTGCGGGAGAGGCGCTCGGTCGTCAGCAGGATCAGGCCGCCGGCCGCCACCACACCGCAGCTCAGCGCGAGCGCCGTGCCGGTGGTGCCGTAGCGGAAGGTCTCGCCGAACATCGTGATGCCCACCGCGGCCGCTATCACCGGGTTCACCACGGTCAGCGTGGCCAGCGGGGCCGCGAGGCCCGCGCCGCGGTAGGAGGCCTGGGACAGCAGCATGCCGGCCGTGGCGAAGACGCCGATCACGGCCAGGGACGGCAGGTCCGAGGCGGTCACACCGCCGCTCCAGTCGACCGCCACCGTCTTGGTGAAGACCGAGGACATGCCGAACGCTATGCCGGATCCGGTCGCGAGCAGCATGCTGCGCACCGCCGGGTGCCGGTGGGCGGCGCGGCCCGCGATCATCAGGGCGAGGACCACACCGCCGGTGACCACGGCCACGCCCACGCGCTGGGCGGTGTCGAGGGACTGCGAGTCGGAGGCGCCGACCAGGGAGAGCAGACCGGCGAGGCCGACGGTCGCCATGATCGCGCCGCGCCAGGCGGTCGCACCGGCCTTGCGGCCCACGAAGAGCGCCGCCATCGGCAGCGCGAAGACGATGGTGAGGGCGCCGAGCGGCTGCACCAGGCTGAGCGGGCCGTAGGCCAGCGCCGCCACGTGCAGGATGCCGCCCAGGCCGTTCAACGCGACCGCGGCCCACCAGGTCGGCCGGCGCAGCGGCGCGTACTGCTCGTCCGGGGAGGACACCGCGACGTGCTCCTGCACGATCGCGCCACCGGCGTAGGCCACGGCGGACACGAGCGACAGCAGCACGGACAACGCGAGGGCATTCATGAGCTGCTCCTCTGCGTGAGGCGGGGGCGCTGGGCCCGGCGCGGCGAACGGTCGTCCTTCATACCGAACACGATGCCCTGTCGAACTGTTCCCGTCGTCGTCCCTGAGCAGGCATTGGGTCCTACTGCCGATGGAGTACGAATCGGGCGTTGTCCTCCCCAGGGTGGGTGACACGGGGTGGACACCTCGGGGCCACACCCCCTAGAGGCCTTGGTACTACTGGCCTTCGTCGACCTCGCCCCCGAGAGCGCCGACCACACGGCACCCGAGGTCCGCTCCGTACTACGCAGGGCCGGACGGGCACCCGGCCCTCACCTACAAGCCTCGCATATGCTGACAAAAACCGGCTATCGTATGTTTAAGAAAATTCCGTAACTTTTCGTGTTCGAAGGGGTCGTCGATTCCCGCGGGCCCCCGAGTTGCCCTTCCGCGCGCGGCACATCTGGGTGACCATGTGGGAACCGGCTGCGGAGACCAGGGGGTTGTGGGTGCGAGTGGGACTGCTGACCCGGGAGTACCCGCCGGATGTGTACGGCGGCGCGGGTGTCCATGTCGAGTTCCTCGCCCGGGAGTTGAGCTCCCTGGTCGACCTGGAGGTGCACTGCTGGGGCGAGGGCCGCGGGGTGGGCGTCGTACGCCACCGCTCCTGGGCCGCCCTGGACACCGCCAACGACGCGCTGCGCACCTTCTCCGTCGACCTCGCCATGGCCGCGGGCCTCGAAGGCCGCGAGCTCGCGCACTCCCACACCTGGTACGCCAACCTCGCGGGACACTTCGGCAAGCTGCTCTACGGCATACCGCACGTGATGACCGCCCACTCCCTGGAGCCGCTGCGCCCCTGGAAGGCCGAGCAGCTCGGCGGCGGCTACGCGCTGTCCAGCTGGGCCGAGCGCACCGCGATCGAGACGGCCGACGCCGTGATCGCCGTGTCCGGGGCCATGCGCGAGGACATCCTCACCTGCTACCCCGCGCTGGATCCGGCCAAGGTCCACATCGTGCACAACGGCATCGACACCGCGCTCTACCGGCCCGACCACGGCACCGACGTCCTGGACCGCATCGGCCTGGACCGGGACCGCCCCTTCGTCCTCTTCGTCGGCCGCATCACCCGTCAGAAGGGCGTCCCGCATCTGCTGCGGGCCGTACGGGACATCGACCCGGCCGCACAGGTCGTCCTGTGCGCGGGCGCGCCCGACACCCCGGAGATCGACCGCGAGTTCCGTGAGCTCTACCAGGAGCTGAGCGCTGTCCGCGAGGGCGTGCACTGGATCCCCCAGATGCTGCCGCGTCCCGAGGTGATCCAACTCCTCACCCACGCGGCCGTGTTCGTCTGCCCCTCGGTGTACGAACCGCTCGGGATCGTCAACCTGGAGGCGATGGCCTGCGGCACGCCCGTGGTGGCCTCCCGGGTCGGCGGCATCCCCGAGGTCGTGGAGGACGGCAAGACCGGGCTGCTGGTCACCGTGGACGAGGACTTCGAGCCGAACCTGGCGCTGGCGCTGGACTCGGTCCTCGGCGACCCGGAGGCCGCCCGGCGGATGGGCGAGGCCGGACGGGAACGCGCCGTGGGGGAATTCGGCTGGGACGCGGTCGCCCGCCGTACGGTCCGGCTTTACGAGGAGATCCTCAAACAGGGGTAGTAGTACGGAGCAGGCTTCGAACAGGCTTACTCCGCCCAGCTCAAGGGCAGGCATGGGTCAACCACGGTGAGGGGAGCGGCCATGCGTCGGGGTGGTCCTTCGGTGCTCGGAATCGTGCTTGCGGGCGGAGAGGGCAAGCGCCTGATGCCCCTGACCGCGGACCGCGCGAAACCCGCGGTCACCTTCGGCGGTACGTACCGTCTCGTCGACTTCGTTCTCTCCAATCTCGTCAACGCGGACATCCTGCGCATCTGCGTCCTGACGCAGTACAAGTCGCACTCGCTGGACCGGCACATCACCCAGACCTGGCGGATGTCCAGCCTGCTGGGCAACTACGTCACCCCGGTCCCGGCCCAGCAGCGGCTCGGCCCGCGCTGGTACCTGGGCAGCGCCGACGCGATCCTCCAGTCGCTGAACCTGATCTACGACGAGCGGCCCGAGTACGTCGCCGTGTTCGGCGCCGACCACGTGTACCGCATGGACCCGCGGCAGATGCTCGCCCAGCACATAGAGAGCGGCGCGGGCGTCACGGTGGCCGGGATCCGCGTCCCGCGTACCGAGTCCTCCTCCTTCGGCGTCATCAGCCCCGGCTCGGACGGCCTCACCGTCGAGCGCTTCCTGGAGAAGCCCGCCGACCCGCCCGGCCTCGCCGACGACCCCGAGTCCGTCTTCGCCTCGATGGGCAACTACGTCTTCACCACCAAGGTGCTGATCGAGGCGCTGCAGCGGGACGCCGAGGACGGGCACTCCGTGCACGACATGGGCGGCTCGATCCTGCCCCAGCTCACCGACCGCGGCGAGGCCCAGCTCTACGACTTCAGCGCCAACCACGTGCCCGGCGAGACCACCCGCGACCAGGGCTACTGGCGGGACGTCGGCACGCTCGACGCGTACTACGAATCCCACATGGACCTCATCGCCGAGCGCCCCGCGTTCAACCTCTACAACCGCAGCTGGCCCATCTACACCCACTCCAACCAGCTCTCCCCGGCCCGTTTCAACGCCGGGGGTATCGCGGGGGAGTCCATCATCAGCGCGGGCTGCCTGATCCGCGGCCAGGTCACGCGGTCCGTCCTGTCACCCGGCGTCGTGGTCGACCCGGGCGCGGTGGTCCAGGGCTCGATCCTGCACGACAACGTCCACATCGGCCGGGGCGCGGTGGTACGGGGCGCGGTTCTGGACAAGAACGTCGAGGTGCCGCCGGGCGCGACGATCGGCGTCAATCCGGAGCGGGACGCGGAGCTGTACACCGTGTCCAAGGGCGGGGTAATTGCCTTGGGTAAGGGGCAGTTGGTGACGTAACCTCCTCGCCGGGGGAGGGGGACGGATGGTACGGGGGAACGTACGACGGTCGCAGGGGGACGAACAGCGGTCGTCGCGGGGTGAGTTGACCGAGCAGTCCGAGGGACATACCGGGGCCGAGGGCCAAGAGGTGTTCGTCGGGCGGCATGCGGAGCGTGCCCTGTTCGAGGACGGCATCGCGCGTGACCCCGGCCCGGACGGGTCCCGACGGCTCATCCATGTGCACGGCGTCGCGGGGGTGGGCAAGTCGACGCTGCTGCTGCACTGGCAAGCCACCGCACGTTCGCACGGCGCAGCGACCGCGGTGGTCGACGCGGCGGCGGTGTGCAGTGTTGCGGAGGCGATGGAGGCTGTCGGCGCCGAACTCGGCTTTCCGCCGGGCCGGTTGATGGGCTTCGGCGCGAGGCCGGCGCTCGACGAGGGGCAGCGCGAGGCCGACGGGTCGGCTGTGGCCCCCGACGGGCAGGCTCCCCCTCCAAGCGGTCAGATCGCGGCCCAGTCCCTGAAGGGCGCGTCCGCATCGACTCCGGGCCCCGCGGTCGGGCCCGACCTGGCGAGTCCCGCCATGATCGGCCGGCACGTCGACTGGATGCGTGCCACGGAACGTGACCAGCGGCCTCGCGAACGTCGGACGGACGAGCACGACACCGATGCGACCGCCCGGATCGGCACCGCCTTCGTGCGCGAGCTGGTCCGACTCGCCCGTCAACAGCCGTTCCTGGTGCTGTTCTTCGACACCTGGGAGCGGTCCGGCGAGTTCCTGGACGAGTGGGTACGCGCACTCCTGCTGGACAGGTTCGGCCCATTGCCCGGCAACGTCGTCGTCGTGCTGGCCGGCCGTGACCCGCTGGACGAGAACGACTGGGCCGGCCTCCGCGCCGGCGTGACCGAGGTGCCGCTGGAGGTCTTCACCGAGCCCGAGGCCAGAGACCTGCTCGCGGCACGCGGAGTGACCGACGAGGCCGCGATCACGTCCATCCTGGACACCGCCCTCGGGCTGCCCCTCCTCCTGGACATGCTCGCGGGCACCCGCCCCTCGCACCTTGCCACGCGGGAAACGGCCGGGGAGTCGGTCGACAGCGCCGTCGACCGCTACCTCGACCGGATCGACGACACCGGGCACCGGGACGCGGTCCTCGGCTGCTCGCTGCCGCTCCGGTTCGACGAGGAGACCTTCCGTGCGGCCGTCCCGGCGGCCGAGCCCGACCTGTTCCCATGGCTGCGCGCCCGGCCGTTCGTCACCGACCGGGAGGGGCATTTCCGGTACCACGACGCCGTACGCACGAGCATGCTCCATCATCAGCGGGCGAGTTCGCCGCGGAACTGGATCGACGACCACACCCGCCTCGCGGAGGCCTTCGCGGGCCGGCGTACCGCTCACGAGGCGGATCTGGCGGCCGACAAGCGCTGGGCGGACGGCACTTGGCGCGGCCACCGCCTCAACGAGAC
>NZ_JBSFLV010000253.1:0-7581 GCF_053599215.1 Streptomyces sp. NPDC001002
GACCCGGAGCGGATCGACGCCGGCAAGGCCACCCTGGTGCACGACCTGCCGGGTGCCAACCCCTTCACCAAGGTCACGCGTACGAGGGGTCGTACGTGATCAGACCTCCACCACCACCGGGAGGATCATCGGCCTGCGCCGATAGGTGTCGGAGACCCACTTGCCGAGGGTGCGGCGGATGAGTTGCTGCATCTGGTGCGGCTCCACCACGCCGTCCTGGGCCGAGCGCTCCAGCACCTCCGTGATCCTCGGAGTGACCTCGCCGAAGACGGAGTCGTCGATGCCCGAGCCGCGGGCCTGGATGTGCGGGCCCGCCGTGATCTTGCCGGTCGAGGAGTCGATGACCACGAAGACCGAGATGATGCCCTCGTCGCCGAGGATCTTGCGGTCCTTCAGGGCCGGCTCGCCCACGTCGCCGACGGACAGGCCGTCGACGTACACGTAGCCCGCCTGGACCTTGCCCGAGATCTTCGCCTTGCCCTCGATGAGGTCGACGACCACGCCGTCCTCTGCGATGACGATCCGGTCGTGCGGGACGCCGGTGAGAGCGCCCAGTTCGGCGTTGGCCCGGAGGTGGCGCCATTCGCCGTGGACCGGCATCAGGTTCTTCGGCCGGCAGATGTTGTAGAAGTACAGGAGCTCGCCGGCGGACGCGTGGCCCGAGACGTGCACCTTGGCGTTGCCCTTGTGGATGACGTTGGCGCCCCAGCGGGTGAGGCCGTTGATCACGCGGTAGACCGCGTTCTCGTTGCCGGGGATCAGGGAGGACGCCAGGATCACGGTGTCGCCCTCGACGATCCGGATCTGGTGGTCCCTGTTGGCCATGCGGGACAGGGCCGCCATCGGTTCGCCCTGGGAGCCCGTGCAGACCAGGACGACTTCGCTGTCCGGGAGGTCGTCGAGCGTCTTGACGTCGACGACCAGACCCGGCGGGACCTTGAGGTAGCCGAGGTCACGCGCGATGCCCATGTTGCGGACCATCGAGCGGCCGACGAAGGCGACCCGGCGGCCGTACTCGTGGGCCGCGTCCAGGATCTGCTGGATGCGGTGGACGTGGCTGGCGAAGCTCGCCACGATGATCCGCTTGCGGGCGCTGCCGAAGACCTGGCGCAGCACGTTCGAGATCTCGCGCTCGGGCGGGACGAAGCCCGGGACCTCGGCGTTCGTCGAGTCGGCGAGGAGCAGGTCGATGCCCTCCTCGCTGAGCCGTGCGAACGCGTGCAGGTCCGTGAGGCGGTTGTCCAGCGGGAGCTGGTCCATCTTGAAGTCGCCCGTGTGGACGACCATGCCGGCCGGCGTGCGGATGGCGACCGCCAGCGCGTCCGGGATGGAGTGGTTGACCGCGACGAACTCGCAGTCGAAGGGGCCCACCCGTTCGCGGTTCCCCTCCGACACCTCAAGGGTGTACGGGCGGATGCGGTGCTCCTGGAGCTTGGCCTCGATGAGGGCGAGGGTCAGCTTGGAGCCGATCAGCGGGATGTCCGGCTTCTCCCGCAGGAGGAAGGGGACACCGCCGATGTGGTCCTCGTGTCCATGGGTCAGGACGATGCCCTCGATGTCGTCGAGGCGGTCCCGGATGGACGTGAAGTCCGGCAGGATCAGGTCGATTCCGGGCTGCTCCTCCTCGGGGAAGAGCACTCCGCAGTCGACGATCAGTAGGCGGCCTCCGTACTCGAAGACCGTCATGTTTCGGCCGATCTCGCCGAGGCCGCCGAGTGGGGTGACCCGTAGGCCCCCTTCGACGAGCGGCGGGGGCGGGCCGAGTTCAGGATGCGGATGACTCAAAAGACTCTCCTCACCACACACGCCACGTACCGATGGGCACGTGGCGTGCGTGACGTTCGTGCGTGTAGCAGTTGTCATTGTGGATTGCAGGCATCGGTGGCCCGCTTATTCAGTTGTGAAGTCTGGTGTCAGAGCTGTACCCCGCCGGCGGCAAGATCGATCTTGAGCTGCTCGATCTCTTCCGAAGTGCACTCGACCATCGGTGCGCGCAGGGGTCCTGCGGGCAGTCCCTGGAGGGTGAGCGCGGCCTTCGTGGTCATGACGCCCTGAGTGCGGAACATGCCCGTGTAGACCGGGAGCAGCTTCTGGTGGATCTCGGTGGCCTTCTGTACGTCGCCCGAGACGAAGGCGTCGACGAGGGCGCGCAGATCGGGTGTGACCACATGGCCGACGACCGAGACGAAGCCGACCGCGCCCACGGAGAGCAGCGGCAGGTTCAGCATGTCGTCGCCGGAGTACCAGGCGAGGTCCGCGCGGGAGATGGCCCAGCTGGCGCGGCCGAGGTCGCCCTTGGCGTCCTTGTTGGCGACGATCCTGGGGTGCTCGGCCAGTCGGACCAAGGTCTCCGTGGCGATGGGGACACCGCTGCGCCCGGGGATGTCGTAGAGCATGACCGGCAGCTCGGCGGCGTCGGCGACAGCCGTGAAGTGTCGGTACAGGCCCTCCTGCGGGGGCTTGTTGTAGTACGGGGTGACGACGAGGAGGCCGTGTGCGCCGGTCTTCTCGGCGGTGCGGGCTAGCTCGATGCTGTGGTGGGTGTTGTTGGTGCCGACGCCGGCCACCACGTGGGCCCGGTCGCCGACCGCCTCCAGTACGGCTCGTACGAGGTCCGCTTTCTCCGCGTCGCTGGTGGTCGGGGACTCGCCGGTGGTGCCGTTGATGATCAGGCCGTCGTTGCCTGCGTCCACCAGGTGGGTGGCGAGCCGCTGTGCGCCGTCGAGGTCGAGCGCGCCGTCCGCCGTGAAGGGCGTGACCATGGCGGTGAGGACCCTCCCGAAGGGGGTCTGCGGAGTGGAGGTCGGAGCCATGGGTAACACGCTACTCGCTGCTCAATGCGGGGTCTGCCCTTGGGGTGCGGGATAAGTCCGGACAAAGGAGGAGCCCGGTACTGCCTGCTCGGGGGTTCAAGCAGTACCGGGTCCGTTTGATCAGGCTAGATGAACTTCTCTAAATGCCGCAATACGGACACTTCGCACGGCTGATCCGTACATGTGTACCGGGTTACGGGGCGACACGGCCGTTGGTGTTGAAGGCGGCGTGGGTGAGCGGCATGAGCTTGGCCCACTCCTGCTCCATCTTCTCGCCGACCATCTCGATCTCCCGCTGCGGGAAGGACGGCACCTTGGCCAGCTCGTGCTGGGTGCGCAGACCGAGGAAGTGCATCAGCGAGCGTGCGTTGCACGTGGCGTACATCGAGGAGAAGAGGCCGACGGGGAGGACGGCACGGGCGACCTCTCGGGCGACTCCGGCGGCGAGCATCTCCTGGTACGCCTCGTACGCCTGACGGTACGAGTCCTCCATGACGCGGCCGACCAGCTCCTGCTGGGCCTCGGTGCCCTCCACGAAGACGTACTTGCCCGGGCGGCCCTCCTGGACCAGCTTGCGGGACTCGCCGGGGACGTAGAAGACCGGCTGTAGCTCCCGATAGCGGCCCGACTCCTCGTTGTACGACCAGCCCACGCGGTGCCGCATGAACTCGCGGAAGACGAAGATCGGGGCGCTGATGAAGAAGGTCATCGAGTTGTGCTCGAAGGGGCTGCCGTGCCGGTCCCGCATCAGGTAGTTGATCAGGCCCTTGGAGCGCTCGGGGTCTTTGCCCATCTCGTCCAGGGACTGCTCACCGATGGTCGAGACACGGGCGGCGAACAGCACGTCGGCGTCGGACGCGGTGTGCTTGACCAACTCGACGGTTACGTCGCTGCGGAAGCTGGGCTTGTGGTCGTCGGCAGGGGTGTCGGTCACGGCTCGCGGGGTCCTTCCGTCTCTTCTCTCGGGCGGCGCCCACTCTACGGCCCGGGACTGACAACGGGCGTTCGGTGGCGGGTCGCGACATACGGCGGCGAAATTCTGTGAATTCGGCGAAACCGGGCACCTCTTGGGGCATTCGCTCGTCTGACCTGATGACAGTGATCCGTTCGACCCGAAGGGAGAAGCACCCCGATGTTCAGTCGGCGCGAACCCGTCCCGTTCGCCTTCCTCGCCGAAGCCGACAGGTTCCGCAGCAATGTCTCTCCGCCGCCCCGACCGCGGGCGTCCTTCAGCCAGACGGCCGGGCGTTGGCTGTTGGGGCTCACCATCGTCGCCGGGATAGCGGGGTCGCTGGTCCTCGGCATGCCGGCGCTGTCCACCCCCACGGACACACCGGCACAGCAGTCACAGGCCTCGCAGGGGCGCTGACTCCATCCGGACCCCACAGGTGGTGAGCGCGGACACGGCCGGATAACCTCACCGGGCACAGCCCATGCATGGATTGAGTGAGGACCAGCCGTGCCCCTGCCCTTCCTGACGGCCGACCGAACCTTCGAGACGGCGGACGACATCGCGCTGCCGTTCGACGACCGTGACCGCTGGCGGCGGCCCTACCGTCCCGGACCCTGGCGCGTCGGCATGGCGGCCCTCTGGCTGCTGCTCGCCTCGTTCGTGCTGTTCTCCGCGGTCATCCTGGCGGTCACCACCTCGGCGTCCGAGGCCGGCGTGATCCTCGCCATCGCGCTCGCCGTCATCCTCTGCTCGCTGCGCCTGCTGCGCGTGGGCGTGTGGGTCAGCGCGCACGGGCTGCGCCGGGTGGGCTTCTTCGGCACGCGGACCACGCCGTGGGACCGGGTCGTCGCCGTGCGGACGGTCCAACAGCCGGTGCGCTGGCTCGGGTTGCCCCGGACCGTGCAGGGACAGGCACTGGTCCTCGTACGCAGGGACCGCGGCCCGGAGGACGCGCCGGTGCTGTTGACGACGCACAATGCCGACTTCCTGGCGCGCACGGGGTCGTTCGACCGGGCGGCGGACACCATCGAGGCCTGGGCCGCGGAGAATCGGCGGGGCTGACGCCGATATCTGTACTCAAGCCGAAGGGGCCGGTCCGCAGTTGGTGCGGGGCGGCCCCTTCGGCGTACCGGCGCGCGGGCATCACTGAAAGGTGCGGTCAGGCTTCGATGGTTCTGCCGTCGTGCAGGGCGATCGCGCGCTGCATCGCCTTGCGGGCTCGTGGGGTGTCGCGGGCGTCGTGGTAGGCGACGGCCAGGCGGAACCAGCTGCGCCAGTCGTCGGGGGCGGCCTCCGTCTCGGCCCGGCGTTTGGCGAAGACCTCGTCCGCCGAGTCGCGGTCGATGCGGCCGCCGGGTGTGCGGGCCAGTTCGTCGACGGGCAGGCCGCCCTCGGCGTCGAGTTCGGCGGCCAGGGCGTTGGCTCTGCGGACGAACTGGGTGTTCTTCCAGAGGAACCACAGGCCGATCACCGGCAGGATCAGCACCGCCACGCCGAAGGTGACGGTGAGGAGCGTGCCGGACTGGATCAGCATCACGCCGCGGCTGCCGACCAGGACGAAGTAGAAGACCAGGACGGCGGCCGTGACGGTATAGGTGAGCTTGGCTCGCATGGCAGTCGTCAGCCCAGGTCCAGGAAGTGTTCCAGACCGAAGGTGAGGCCCGGCGTGGTCACCACGCGGCGTGCGCCGAGCAGGATGCCCGGCATGAAGCTGCTGTGGTGGAGGGAGTCGTGGCGGATCGTCAGCGTCTCGCCCTCGCCGCCGAGCAGGACCTCCTGGTGGGCGAGGAGGCCGCGCAGGCGGACCGAGTGCACCGGGACGCCGTCCACGCTGGCGCCACGCGCGCCGTCCAGGGCCGTGACCGTGGCGTCCGGCGCGGGCGCCGAGCCCGCCTTCGCCCGGGCGTCGGCGATGAGCTGCGCGGTCCGGGCGGCGGTGCCGCTGGGGGCGTCGACCTTGTTCGGGTGGTGCAGCTCGATGACCTCGACCGACTCGAAGTACGGCGCGGCGATCTGCGCGAACTTCATCGTGAGGACGGCGCCGATGGAGAAGTTCGGCGCGATCAGTACGCCGGTCTCCGGGGACTGGGCGAGCAGGTCCTTGAGGTGCGCGAGGCGGTCGTCGGTCCAGCCGGTGGTGCCGACGACCGCGTGGATGCCGTGCCGGACGCAGAAGTCGAGGTTGCCCATCACCGAGGCGGGGGTGGTCAGTTCGACCGCGACCTGGGCACCGGTGTCCGCCAGCGTCTCCAGCTTGTCGCCGCGGCCGAGGGCGGCGACCAGCTCCATGTCCTCGGCGGCCTCGACGGCCCGTACCGCCTCCGCACCGATCCGGCCCTTGGCACCGAGGACGGCCACGCGCAGCTTGCTCATGTTCTTGCTTCCTTACCGGAGGGGTGTCAGGCGACGGCTTCCTGCAGACGGGACGCCTGTTTGTCCTTCAGCGGCCCGATGACCGACAGCGAGGGCCGCTGTCCCAGGATGTCGCGGGCGACCGCGCGGACGTCGTCCGGGGTGACCGACGCTATCCGGACCAGCATGTCGTCGACGGACATCTGCTCGCCCCAGCACAGCTCGCTCTTGCCGATCCGGTTCATCAGCGCGCCCGTGTCCTCAAGACCCAGGACCGTGGAACCCCGGAGCTGGCCGATGGCGCGGTCGATCTCGTCGTCGGACAGGCCGTGTTCGGCGACCTGGTCGAGCTCGTCGCGGCAGATCTTCAGTACGTCGTGGACCTGCGAGGGCCGGCAGCCGGCGTAGACGCCGAAGAGGCCGCAGTCGGCGAAGCCGGACGTGTACGAGTACACGCTGTAGGCCAGGCCGCGCTTCTCCCGGACCTCCTGGAACAGCCGGGAGGACATGCCGCCGCCCAGGGCCGTGTTGAGGACCCCGAGCGCCCAGCGGCGGTCGTCCGTGCGGGCCAGGCCGGGCATGCCGAGGACGACATGCGCCTGTTCGGTCTTGCGGCCGATCAGTTCGACGCGGCCCGCGGTGCGCAGGGCGCGGCGGCCGTCGCGCGGGGCGATGGGCGCGGCGTCGGCGCTCTTGAAGGCGCCCGACTTCTCGAAGGCCGCGCGGACCTGACGTACGACCTTGTCGTGGTCGATGTTGCCCGCGGCCGCCACGACCAGGTGGGTGGGGTCGTAGTGCTTCTTGTAGAAGCGGCGGATGCGGTCGGCGGTGAGGGCGTTGACCGTGTCGACCGTGCCGAGGACCGGGCGGCCGAGGGGGTTGTCGCCGAACATCGTGTGCGCGAACAGGTCGTGCACGCAGTCGCCCGGGTCGTCCTCGGTCATGGCGATCTCTTCGAGGATCGCGCCCCGCTCGACGTTCACGTCGTCCTCGCGGATCAGCGAGCCCGTGAGCATGTCGCAGACGACGTCGATGGCGAGGGGGAGATCGGTGTCGAGCACGCGCGCGTAGTAGCACGTGTACTCCTTGGCGGTGAACGCGTTCATCTCGCCGCCGACCGCGTCGATGGCGGAGGAGATGTCCAGCGCGCTGCGCTTGGAGGTGCCCTTGAAGAGCAGGTGCTCCAGGTAGTGCGTGGCGCCGTTCAGCGACGGCGTCTCGTCACGGGAGCCGACGTGCGCCCAGATGCCGAAGGTGGCGGAGCGCACCGAGGGCAGCGTCTCGGTGACGATGCGCAGGCCGCCCGGGAGGGTGGTCTTGCGGACCGTGCCGATGCCGTTGGTGCCCTCGATGACGGTTTGGGTACGGGCGACGGCCCGCGCCTCCGAGGAGGTGCGGACGGCCTCCTGCGGGCTGAACCAGACCAGGTCGAGGGCGTCCTGCCGGGGCCGGCAGTCGCCGGTC
>NZ_JBSFLV010000254.1:0-7193 GCF_053599215.1 Streptomyces sp. NPDC001002
CCCGTCGGCCGGCTCCCTCTGGCCGCTCTGCTCCCGTCGGCTGGCTCCCTCTGGCCGCTCTGCTCCCGTCGGCTGGCTCCCTCTGTCCGCTCTGCTCCCGTCGGCTGGCTCCCTCTGGCCGCTCTGCTCCCGTCGGCTGGCTCCCTCTGGCCGCTCTGCTCCCGTCGGCTGGCTCCCTCTGGCCGCTCTGCTCCCGTCGGCTGGCCCCCTCTGTCCGCTCCGCTCCCCTCGCTCGCTCCCCCTGGTCATAGACTGGGGCGTTGATCCGCCGTTCCTGACCCGTTGCTGTCCTGTCCCGTTCCTCCCCGTCCGAGAGGCCCCCACCCACCCATGAAGCTTGTCTTCGCCGGTACGCCTGAGGTTGCCGTTCCCGCTCTGGACGCTCTTATCGCCTCCGAGCGGCATGAGGTGGCCGCTGTTGTCACGCGGCCCGATGCGCCGGCCGGGCGGGGGCGCAGGCTGGTGGCGTCGCCCGTGGCGGAGCGGGCCGTGGAGGCCGGCATCGAGGTGTTGAAGCCGGGGAAGCCCCGGGACCCGGAGTTCCTGGAGCGGCTGCGGGAGATCGCGCCGGACTGCTGTCCCGTCGTCGCCTACGGCGCCCTGCTGCCGCGCGTCGCCCTCGACATCCCCGCCCACGGCTGGGTCAACCTGCACTTCTCGCTGCTGCCCGCTTGGCGCGGGGCCGCGCCCGTGCAGCACTCCATCATGGGGGGCGACGAGATCACCGGCGCCTCCACCTTCCTGATCGAGGAAGGACTGGACTCCGGGCCCGTCTACGGCACCGTGACCGAGGAGATCCGTCCTACCGACACCAGCGGTGACCTGCTGACCCGGCTCGCCTTCGCCGGCTCCGGGCTGCTCGCCGCGACCATGGACGGCATCGAGGACGGCACCCTGAAGGCCGTACCGCAGCCCGCCGACGGCATCACCCTCGCGCCGAAGATCAACGTCGAGGACGCGGAGGTCGATTGGGCCGCGCCGGCGCTCCGGGTGGACCGGGTCGTGCGCGGGTGCACGCCCGCTCCCGGTGCCTGGACCACCTTCCGTGACGAACGGCTCAAGTTGATCCAGGTGGTCCCGGTGGCTGATCGGACCGATCTCGCGCCCGGGCAGCTCGCCGTCGGCAAGAACAGCGTGCATGTCGGGTCCGGGTCGTACGCCGTCGAGCTGTTGTGGGTGCAGGCCCAGGGCAAGAAGCCGATGCGGGCGGCGGACTGGGCGCGTGGCGTTCGGATCGCCGACGAGGAGCGGCTCGGTCGGTAGCCCGTAGCCGCCGAGTCATGGCCGGCCCATTGCCGGTGACCATCAAGTGGATGCCGTCGGCCGAGAGGGCAAGAATGTCCCGCCGACGTACCCTTGGTGCGTATCCCGCGCGCTGTCGTCGCGCTCTCGTCCTGATGTCCGGAGCACCTTTTTCGTGAGCGACACCTCCCGTCGGCCCCGTCCCAGCGGCAAGCCCTACCGGCGGCCCAAGAAGGACCCCGTCCGCATGATCGCCTTCGAGGCGTTGAGGGCGGTGGACGAGCGGGACGCCTACGCGAATCTCGTGCTGCCGCCGTTGCTGCGCAAGGCGCGGGAGAAGGGCGACTTCGACACGCGGGACGCGGCCCTCGCGACCGAGCTGGTGTACGGGACGCTGCGGCGGCAGGGGACGTATGACGCCGTTATCGCGGCTTGTGTCGATCGGCCTTTGCGTGAAGTCGATCCGCCTGTGCTCGATGTGCTGAGCCTTGGGACCCATCAGTTGCTGGGGACGCGGATTCCCACGCATGCCGCCGTCTCCGCCTCCGTCGAGCTCGCTCGGGTCGTGCTCGGGGACGGGCGGGCGAAGTTCGTGAACGCCGTGCTGCGGAAGGTCGCCCAGGACGACCTCGACGGGTGGCTCGCGAAGGTCGCGCCGCCCTATGACGAGGACCCCGAGGATCATCTCTCCGTCGTGCACTCGCATCCGCGCTGGGTCGTCTCCGCGCTGTGGGACTCGCTCGGTGGCGGGCGGGCCGGGATCGAGGAGTTGCTGACGGCCGACAACGAGCGGCCCGAGGTGACCCTGGTCGCGCGGCCCGGTCGGTCCACCGTCGAGGAGCTGCTCGGCGAGGAGGCCGCCGTGGCCGGGCGCTGGTCGCCGTATGCCGTGCGGTTGTCCGAGGGCGGGGAGCCGGGGGCCGTCGAGGCCGTGCGGGACGGGCGGGCCGGTGTGCAGGACGAGGGCAGTCAGCTCGTGGCGATCGCCCTCGCCAACGCTCCGCTGGACGGTTCCGACGAGAAGTGGCTCGACGGGTGTGCCGGTCCCGGTGGCAAGGCCGCCTTGTTGGGCGCCCTCGCCGCCGAGCGTGGCGCCATGCTGCTCGCCGCCGAGAAGCAGCCGCACCGGGCCGGGCTCGTGGCCAAGGCACTGGCCGGGAATCCGGGGCCGTACCAGGTGATCGCCGCCGATGGGACGCGGCCGCCGTGGCAGCCCGGTTCCTTCGACCGGGTGCTGATGGACGTGCCCTGCACGGGACTTGGCGCTCTGCGGCGGCGGCCCGAGGCGCGCTGGCGGCGGCGGCCCGAGGATCTCGAAGGGTTCGCGCCGCTCCAGCGCGCCCTGCTGCGTACCGCCCTGGAGTCCGTACGGGTCGGCGGAGTCGTCGGTTACGCGACCTGCTCGCCGCATCTCGCCGAGACCAGGGCCGTCGTGGACGACGCGCTCAAGCAGTGGCCGGACGCCGAACTGATCGACGCCCGCCCGCTGTTGCCCGGCGTGCCGGACCTCGGCGACGGTCCCGACGTACAGCTGTGGCCGCATCTGCACGGGACCGACGCCATGTATCTGGCGCTCATCCGGCGGACCGGCTGAGCGCCGGCTGTCCGGCCCCTGCTCCGCTGAGCGCCGGACAGCCCACGATCCCTACGGTCATTCGGAGGTCTGGCCGACCCGTTCCGCCTCCGTCTGCGCCGGGGTGTTGTCCTGGGCCAGTCGGTGCGGCCACCAGACCTTCGGGCCGACGTCCAGGAACAGGGACGTGACCAGGACCGAGCGGACGATGAAGGTGTCCAGGAGGACGCCGAGCGCGACCGTGAAGCCGATCTCCGCGAAGGCCACCATGGGGAGCGTGCCCAGCGCGGCGAAGGTGCCGGCCAGGACCAGGCCCGCGGAGGTGATGACCGCGCCGGTGGCCGCGAGGCCCGTCACCACGCCCGTCCTGGTGCCCTGGTGGCCGGCCTCCTCGCGGATGCGGGTGGTCAGGAAGATGTTGTAGTCGATGCCCAGCGCCACCAGGAAGACGAAGACGAACAGCGGGAAGTCCGTCTGCTCGCCCGCGTAGTCGAAGATGTGGCGGAAGGCCAGGGCGCTGGCGCCGAGGGCCGCCGCGAAGGACAGCACCACCGTGCCGATCAGCAGCAGCGGCGCCACCAGGGCGCGCAGCAGCAGGCCCAGGATCAGCAGGACGACCACCAGGACCGCCGGGATGATCACCAGGTTGTCGTGCGTCGTCGCCGCCTCCATGTCGAGCAGCGACGCGGTGCCGCCGCCCACCCGGGCATCCGCGTCCGGCACCGCGTGCACGGCGTCCCGGACCCGGTCGACGGTGTGTTTCGCGGCCTCGCTGTCGGACGGGTCGGACATCGTCGCCTCGAACAGCACCTGACCCTCGTACGACGGTTTCGTGCCCGGAGGTACGGCGATGCTGTCGGGGACCACGCCCTTGGTGCCGGCGACCGCGCTGCGGACCTGGTCGGCCTGGGCCTCGTTGGAGACGATCACCAGGGGGTCGCCGCTGCCCGCCGGGAAGTAGCGCTCCGAGACTTTCTGGCCGGTGATCGAGTCCGGTGTGCCGGTGAAGGCGTCCGCGTTGCTGATGCCCTCGGCGCGCAGTTGCAGCAGGCCCAGGGAGAGGGTGGCCAGGACGATGGCCGTGGCGGCCCAGACGGCGCGCGGGCGGCGGGCGATGGAGCGGCCCATCCGGGCCCAGATCCCGCGCTCGGTCGGGTCGGCCGAGCCGAAGTGCGGGATCGCCGGCCAGAAGATCCAGCGGCCGAAGATCAGCAGCAGGGCGGGGAAGAGCGTGATCATCGCGAGGAGGGCGACGGCCACGCCGATGGCGGCCACCGGGCCGAGGCCGCGGGTGGAGTTCATCTCGGCGGCCAGCAGGACGAGCATGCTGACGACGACCGTGGCGCCCGAGGCGAGGACGGCCGGGCCCGCGCGGTGCAGGGCGAGCGCCATCGCCTCGTGCCGGTCCTCGTGGCGGCGCAGCTCCTCCCGGTAGCGGGCGACCAGGAGCAGGGCGTAGTCCGTCCCCGCGCCGAAGACGAGGACCGTCAGGATGCCCGCGCTCTGGCCGTTGACCGTCAGGCCCGCGTGCTCGGCGAGGAGATAGATCAGTGCCTGGGCGGTGAACAGGGAGACGACCACGCCGATCAGCGGTACGAAGATGAGCGTCAGGCTGCGATAGGTCAGCAGCAGCATCACGATCACGACGCCCATCGCCGAGAACAGCAGCGTCGAGTCGATGCCCTCGAAGGCCTTGGAGAAGTCGGCGGAGACGCCGCCGGGGCCGGTGACGTGGACGGACAGCTCGCCCGTACTCTTGCCGGTCTGGTCGCGGATGGAGTCGACGGCGGGGGCGATCTCCTCCCAGCCCTTCTCGTCCATCGTGATCGGGATGTAGATCTGGGCGGCCTCGGGCGCGGACTCGCTGTTGTAGACGGGGCCGCGGACCTCGGAGCCGCGGATGCCGTGCGCGGTCAGCTTCTTGATCTGGTCCGCGTCCTGCGCGATCTTGTCCCGGTCCTGCTCGGTGAGCCCGCCTTCGCGCGCGTAGACGACGACGGCCGGGATCTGCTCCGGGCGGAAGCCGTTCGAGGTGTTCAGGACCTTCGTGGACTCCGCCGAGCCCGGCAGCCAGGAGGCCGCGTCGTTGTCCTGGGCGTCGGTGAGTTTCGAGGCGAGCGGCGCCGCGACCACCAGCACCACCAGCCACAGGGCCACGATGACCCACTTGCTGCGGTGTCCCGTCACGAAGCCGATGAACCCCTGGCGGACATGGCGCCCATGGCCCTTGCCGTCCGTCTGCGGGCCCGTGTCTGTGTTGGCGTCTGTGTTTGTGTCTGTGTTTCCGTCCGTCATGGCGACCCCCGTCGACCTACGTCGTGCCGATCGGCGGCCCAGCATGGCACGCACGGTCCCGGTACGACATCCGATGAACGTCTTAGGTCTGGACCGGCGCGAACAAACGTGCCCGGACATGGCAGGCTTGGGGCATGGCCGCGCAGATCAACCCCAGCATCCTGTCCGCCGACTTCGCCCGCCTCGCGGACGAGGCGCAGGCGGTCGCGGGAGCCGACTGGCTCCATGTCGACGTCATGGACAACCATTTCGTCCCGAACCTCACGCTCGGCGTGCCGGTCGTAGAGTCGCTGGCCCGTGCGACGGACACCCCGCTGGACTGCCATCTGATGATCGAGGCCCCCGATCGGTGGGCACCTCAGTACGTCGAAGCGGGGGCCTCTTCCGTCACCTTCCACGTCGAGGCGGCCGCCGCGCCGGTGCGGCTCGCCCGGGAGATCCGGGCCAAGGGTGCCCGCGCTTCCATGGGGCTGAAGCCCGCGACGCCCATCGAGCCGTACGAGGACCTGCTCCCCGAGCTCGACATGCTGCTGATCATGACCGTTGAGCCGGGCTTCGGCGGGCAGGCGTTCCTCGACATCATGCTCCCGAAGATCCGGCGAACCCGCGAGTTGATCAGCAAGCACGGTCTGGAGCTGTGGCTGCAGGTCGACGGCGGGGTCTCCGAGTCCACCATCGAGCGCTGTGCGGAGGCCGGCGCCGATGTCTTCGTCGCCGGTTCGGCGGTCTACGGCGCGTCCGACCCGGCCGCGGCGGTACGTGCACTGCGCACCCAGGCGGAGGGGGCGATCGCCCAGGCGTCCTGGGCATGCGACCACTGAGCCACAGGACGGTGAACAGCTACGTGAACGGCGCCCATCAGGGCGGATCAAGTGCGCCGGATCTGCAAGGATGAACGGCGAATCCAGAGTGTGAACAGCAGTGAGGAGAACGCCGTGTCGGGTATGTCGGCGGGCCGGTCAGCCGTGCGGATGGGACCCGCTGAGCTGGTGCAGGCGGCGGCCATGGCCCGCCGCTTCTACCTCGAAGGCAAGTCCAAGATCCAGATCGCGGAGGAGTTCGGCGTCAGCCGCTTCAAGGTGGCCCGGGTACTGGAGACTGCCCTCGAACGGGATCTCGTACGCATCGAGATCCGTGTCCCGGCCGAACTGGACGCCGAGCGCTCCGACGCGCTCCGCGCCCGCTACGGTCTGCGGCACGCCGTCGTGGTCGAGTCCCCGGCCGAACCCGACGAGTCGCCCGACCCCGAGAACCTCGGCGAGGTGGCCGCCGAACTGCTCGGCGAGCTGCTGAACGAGGGCGATGTGCTGGGCCTCGCCTGGGGCCGCTCCACCATCCACATGGCCGCGGCCCTGGACCGGCTGCCGCCCTGCACGGTCGTGCAGTTGACGGGTGTGTACGACGCCGGGACCGCCGAGCGCGGTTCGGTGGAGGCGGTGCGCCGCGCGGCCCAGGTCGCCGGCGGCGACGCCCACCCGATCTACGCGCCGATGCTGCTGCCGGACGCGGCCACCGCGGAGGCACTGCGCCACCAGACCGGGATCGCCCGGGCCTTCGAGTACTTCGACAAGGTCACGGTCGCCTGCGTCTCCATCGGCTCCTGGGAAGCCGGCATCTCGACGGTGCACGACATGCTCAGCGACGAGGAGCGCGGCCACTACGCCTCGCTCGGGGTCGCCGCCGAGATGTCCGCGCACCTCTTCGACGCGCAGGGCCGCCGGGTCGGACGGGACCTCGGCGAGCGGTGCATCACGGTCAAGGCGGACCAGCTCCGCCGTATCCCCGAGGTCGTGGCGATCGCGGGCGGGGCGCGGAAGGCTGCCGCCATCGATGCGGTGCTGCGGTCCGGGCTCGTCACCAGCCTGGTGACGGACACGTCGGCGGCGGACGTGCTGATGACGTCGGGGCCGACTCCGAAGTCGGCGCTCAGCCGGACGGATCCGGATGGGCCCTGACAGGGGCTGACGCGGGTCACGAGTCAAGTCGTGAGGGGACGGGCGGGACGGCATCGGTGAGATGCCGTTCCGCCCCTACCCATTAATCCCCTGTGGTTGGTAGTGGGGCACATAGGAAAAGAGGAGGG
>NZ_JBSFLV010000255.1:0-7131 GCF_053599215.1 Streptomyces sp. NPDC001002
GGACGTACGAAAAGGGCATGCGGGACCGGTGCCGATGCATCTGCGGGACGGGCAGGAGGGAGCCAGCCGACGGGAGCAGAGCGGCCAGAGGGAGCCAGCCGACGGGAGCAGAGCGGCCAGAGGGAGCCGGCCGACGGGAGCAGAGCGGCCAGAGGGAGCCGGCCGACGGGAGCGGGCCGAGGGTCTATGGCGGATCAGCCGCCAATGGCGCGCGACCCCCACGGGCGACCCCAGCCTCTTGCCCAACTGGAAACGGGTGGTGCGCGGGTGGGCAAAGGATCCCCCGAGGGCCGAAGGCCGAGGCGTAAACCCACCCCCAGGGGCGTACGCATATGCCCACACGCCCCCATTGCGTGACCCGCGGAGCAATCCCGCGTTGGTCAAGAAAGAGTTGACCACAACGGGCCGCCTACCACGCGGCCCGATCATTTTCACGCCGGTTCGAGAGGCTTGTTCATGGCCGACCACGCAACCCACGACGCCCAGGCTCGGGCCAGCCTGCACTTGCTGGTGCGGGACATCGAGCGGGTCCGCCGGCAGGTGGACGCGTTGCGCACGCTCACCGCCCAGCTGGGCAACGTCTACCGCCCGCGCCGCTCCGGCCCCTCCACGGGCTTCGTCGTCTACGGCCGCGCCCCCGCCCCCACGGTCCGTCTCGCGCAGGAGCTCCGGGACAGCGTCGAGACCCTGGTCACGGCCGCCGTCGACTTCGACCGCTCCCTCGGCTTCTCGTGGGACGCGGTGGGTTCCGCGCTGGGCGTCACGAAGCAGGCGGTGCACCGCCGTTACGGCGCGCGCCGCGCCGCGACCCAGGCGGCCGCCGAGGCCGAGCGCACCACGGAGGCGGCGGGAGCCCGACCGGTCGCCGTCAACACCGGTATCCCCACCGTGCCGACGGTCCCGGCGGCCCGCTCGATGCCGACCCAGCCGACGGCGGGCAGCCCGGTCCTGCGCGACCCGGTCCTCCGCGACGAGGCCAGACCCACGGCCTTCCCCGGCCCGCGCAACGGCTGACCCACCTCCATCTCCTGCCCTCCCGGAACTCCCCGGGAGGGCAGACGCATGTCCGGGGCAGCCGGCACACGAACGAAGCTCCCCCACTCCCGTGCCCCGCGCACCCTCCCCGTCACCCGATATCCGGCGGATCAATCCGCACCCGCACCACAGAATCCCCACCGCCCCCGCTACCCCCACCACTCCCGCTACCCCTCCCACTTCCGCCCCCACTCCCCCGAGCCATCCGCGCAGCCTGCGCAGTCTTCAACGCAGCCGCCAAAGCCGCCCCCTTCCCCGGCGGCACCCTGATCAACATCCGCTCCCAGTGCTCCCCCACGGGCGGCGCCCCCACCCGCCGCGGACGCCCCACGGCCGTGCCCGGCACCGGCACGGGCCCCAACAGCTCGGCCTCCCGCGGCAGTTCAGCCGTACGCAGAAACTCCGCGACGGCCTCCGCGTTCCCCGTGACCGCGGCCATCCGCGAAACCGGCGGAAAGCCCAGCTCGGCCCGCTCGGCAAGCTCCCGCACCGCATGCCCGACGGGATCCCACCGCACCAGCGCCTGCACAGGCCGCAGCGTCGGCTCCGCGACGACGACCACAGTGCCCCCGCCACCCCCCGCACTCCCAGGACCCCCGGCCCCCTGCGGCCGTACCAGCGCAGCCGCAGCGATCCACCGCCGCAACGCGTCCTCACCGGCCCGCAGATCGGGCCGCCCGAGCATGGCCCAGCCGTCCAACAACAGCGCCGCCGCGTAACCGCCCTCGGCGACGGGCTCGGCCCCCGGGGTGCTCACGACCAGCGCGGGAGCGCCCGGCACAGTGTCCAGCACATGCTCGCGCCCCGAGGTCCGCACGGGCACGGCGGGGAAGGCCCGCCCCAACTCCTCGGCCGTCCGTCGAGCCCCGACCACCTGAGCCCGCAACCGGAACCCACCGCACTCGCCACAGTGCCAGTTGCTCTCGTCCCGCCCGCACCACCCGCATCGCAGCGCGGCCCCCGCCTCCTGCCCCTCCAGCGGTCCGGCGCAGTGCCGACAGCGCGCGGGAGCACGGCAGTTGGCGCAGGCCATCCGGGGCACGTACCCCCGCCGGGGCACCTGAACGAGCACCGGCCCGTGCTTCAGCCCTTCCCTCACAGCCTGCCAGGCGAGCGTCGGCAGCCGCGCGGCCCGGGCGGCCTCGTCCCGCGCGAGATCCCCGTCCCCGACGGTCCGCACGAGCGGCGCGACCGCCCGCACCTGCTCGCGCCCGGCGACCACCGGCCGCGCCCACCCGCTCTCGACCAGCTGGGCGGCCTCCACGGTGCAGCTCCAACTGCCCAGCAGAAAGGCGCACTTGTCCTGAGCGGCCCGCAGCAACAACACCTCACGGGCATGCGGCTGAGGCGCGTGCAACTCGCTGTGGCTGTCGTCCCCGTCATCCCAGATAGCCACAAGCCCAAGATCCTGAACCGGCGCGAACATGGCGGCACGAGTCCCCACCACCGCCCGTACGGCCCCCCGCCGCACCGCGAGCCACTCCCGGTACCGCTTCTCGGGCCCGGCGTCGGCGGTGAGCACCGCGTGCCGTCCCTCGCCCAGCAGCGCGGTCAGCGCGGCGTCGACCCGGGCGACGGCCCGCCCGTCGGGCAGCACGACGAGAGCGCCACGCCCGGACGCGAGGGTCGCCACCACGGCCCGCGCGAGTTCCTCACTCCACTCGGGCCCGGGCAAAGCGTTCCACACGGCCCGCGGCGCACCCCCCGAGGCCAGCGCCGCCACGAACGCGGCCCCCTGCTCGTACCGCCCCCAACTCCCCGCCTCCGGCACGGCAGGCGGCGGCAACGGCTCGGGAGACGGCCGCTGCTCGGCCCGCGCACTACGCGGCGGCACGGCAAGCTGCAACACATCGGCAAGACTCCCCGCATACCGATCGGCAACAGCCCGAGCAAGCCCCAGCAACTCCTCACTCAACACCCGCTCAGGCGAAACAACCTGGGCCAGCGCAGCAAGAGGTCCCGAGTAATCGGACTCGGCAAGCCGCTCGACGAGAAACCCGTCGATCAGCCCCCCGCCCTCACGCCGCCCGTCCCGCACCCGATGCCGCCCGGCCCCGAACCGCACCCGCACCCGCACCCCCGGCTGCGCGTCGGCATCCAGCTCCTCGGGCACCGCGTAATCAAAATACCGATCAAGGTGCAGCACCCCTTTGTCGACCAGCACCCGCGCGACGGGCAGCTCCTTGGCCAGCGCGGCCCCCCGCCAGGTCCGCGGCTTGGCCCGCGGCACCTCGGCCTTCCGCACACTCTCCCGAATCAACGCAAGCTGCTCAGGCGGCGCCCCCTCGGCCCCGCCGCCCCCCTGCCCGTCTCCGCTGCTCACGCTTGCATTCTTACCAAACCGCACTGACATCGGCGGACCGGCCGCCCCCGACAGGAACGCGCCGAGGCCCGGCTCCCCAAAGGAAACCGGGCCTCGAAAGGTGTCGCAGGACCTACAGCCCCGCAGCCTTCCGCAGCGCGTCCACGCGGTCCGTCTTCTCCCAGGTGAACTCGGGGAGCTCGCGGCCGAAGTGGCCGTACGCCGCCGTCTGGGCGTAGATCGGGCGGAGCAGGTCGAGGTCGCGGATGATCGCGGCCGGGCGGAGGTCGAAGACCTCGTCGATGGCCTTCTCGATCTTGTCCGTGTCGACCTTGGCCGTGCCGAAGGTCTCGACGAAGAGACCGACCGGCTCGGCCTTGCCGATGGCGTAGGCGACCTGGACCTCGCAGCGGGAGGCGAGGCCCGCGGCGACGACGTTCTTCGCGACCCAGCGCATCGCGTACGCGGCGGAGCGGTCGACCTTGGACGGGTCCTTGCCGGAGAAGGCGCCGCCGCCGTGGCGGGCCATGCCGCCGTAGGTGTCGATGATGATCTTGCGGCCGGTGAGGCCGGCGTCGCCCATCGGGCCGCCGATCTCGAAGCGGCCGGTGGGGTTGACCAGGAGGCGGTAGCCGTCGGTGTCCAGCTTGATGCCCTCGTCCAGCAGCGCCTTCAGCTCCGGCTCCACGACGAACTCGCGGATGTCGGGCGCGAGCAGCGACTCGAGGTCGATGTCGGAGGCGTGCTGCGAGGAGACGACCACCGTGTCGAGACGGACGGCCTTGTCGCCGTCGTACTCGATGGTGACCTGCGTCTTGCCGTCGGGGCGCAGGTAGGGGATGGTCCCGTTCTTGCGGACCTCGGAGAGGCGCTTGGCGAGGCGGTGCGCCAGGAAGATCGGGAGCGGCATCAGCGTCGGCGTCTCGTCCGTCGCGTAGCCGAACATCAGGCCCTGGTCGCCCGCGCCCTGGCGGTCCAGCTCGTCCTCGTCGCCCTCGACCCGGTTCTCGTAGGCCGTGTCCACGCCCTGCGCGATGTCCGGGGACTGCGCGCCGATGGAGACCGACACGCCGCAGGAGGCGCCGTCGAAGCCCTTCTTGGACGAGTCGTAGCCGATCTCGAGGATCTTGCCGCGGACGAGGGTCGCGATGTCCGCGTACGTCTTGGTGGTGACCTCGCCGGCCACGTGCACCAGGCCGGTCGTGATCAGCGTCTCGACGGCGACGCGGGACGTCGGGTCCTCGCGCAGAAGCGCGTCGAGAATGGTGTCGCTGATCTGGTCAGCGATCTTGTCGGGGTGGCCCTCGGTGACGGACTCCGAGGTGAACAGGCGACGGGACACAACGCTCCCTGGGGTTGCAGCGGCTGCTGGCTGATCATTGGCGGACGGGCTCGGAGGCTGCGCCCGGCATCGTCCGAGAACAGTTTATCGGTCGCGCTCGGCCACCGGCCCCCCTGTCTCGCGCCTCGGGAGTGCTGTGACCTGCGGCACGCGCATTCTGCCCAATACCGAGCGGCCTTGGCCAGGGTCGCCACGCCTCGTGGTTGAGGTTTGAGGTGACTGAGAGACGAATGAAACATTCAGCGCAGGCGTCCCGCCACAAGGTCCCAGACGATTTCGGCCAGGGCCTCCTTGGGGCCGTGCGACACGAGGGTCTCGCTGCCGTCGGCGCCCAGCACCACGGCCTCGTTCTCCTCGGAGCCGAACGTCTTGCGCTCCCCCACCTCGTTCACCACCAGCAGATCGCAGCCCTTGCGCGCCAGCTTGGCGCGTCCGTTGGCCAGGACGTCGTCGGTCTCTGCGGCGAAGCCGACGATCACCTGTCCAGGACGGGCGCGGTCCTTGGAGATCTCCGCGAGGATGTCCGGATTCCGTACGAGGACGATCGGGTCGGGGTCGTGACCGTCCTTCTTCTTGATCTTCCCGGTCGCGTACGTAGCCGGGCGGAAGTCGGCGACGGCTGCGGCCATGACGACGGCGTCGGCGTCCGCGGCCGCCTTCAGGACCGCCTCCCGCAGTTGCACCGCCGTGCCGACCGGGACGACGTCCACGCCCGCGGGATCCGGCAGCCCCGCGTTCGCGGCGACGAGCGTGACGCGGGCGCCGCGCGCGGCGGCGGTGCGGGCGAGGGCGTAGCCCTGCTTGCCGGAGGAGCGGTTGCCGAGGAAGCGCACCGGGTCGAGGGGTTCGCGGGTGCCACCGGCGCTGACGACGACGTGCCGGCCCGCGAGGTCCGGCTCGGTGACTCCGCGGGCCAGCACGCGGCGACAGACCTCGAAGATCTCGGCGGGGTCGGGCAGCCGTCCCTTGCCGGTGTCGACGCCGGTGAGCCGGCCGACGGCCGGTTCGATGACGACGGCACCGCGGCGGCGCAGCGTCGCCACGTTCTCCTGGGTGGCCGCGTGCTCCCACATCTCCGTGTGCATCGCGGGTGCGAAGACGACCGGACAGCGGGCGGTGAGGAGGGTGTTGGTGAGCAGGTCGTCGGCGAGGCCGTGCGCCGCCTTGGCGAGCATGTCCGCCGTCGCGGGAGCCACCACGACCAGATCGGCGCCCTGGCCGATGCGCACGTGCGGGACCTCGTGGACGTCGTCCCACACCTCGGTCGAGACCGGGTGCCCGGACAGCGCGGACCAGGTGGCGGCGCCGACGAAGTGCAGTGCGGAGGCGGTGGGCACGACCCGGACGTCATGGCCCGACTCCGTCAGTCTGCGCAGCAGCTCGCACGCCTTGTACGCCGCGATGCCACCGCTGACCCCCAGCACGACCTTCGGCTTGTCCACCGTCTCTCCCCGAGCTCGGAAACCGTACAACCCCATGACACACCACAGGCCCGACAGTCGCGCTGCCGGGCCTGTGGATAAAGCTGTCGCAATCTGCAGATACGACTATCTGCCGACGCCGTACACGTCTCAGGTCGCGGGGCCCTCGACGGCCTCGGAGGTCAGCAGACCCGCGTTGATCTCGCGCAGGGCGATGGAGAGCGGCTTCTCGTGGACGTGGGTGTCGACGAGCGGACCGACGTACTCGAGGAGGCCCTCGCCGAGCTGCGAGTAGTACGCGTTGATCTGACGGGCGCGCTTGGCGGCGTAGATCACGAGGCTGTACTTCGAGTCGGTGGCCTCGAGGAGCTCGTCGATCGGAGGGTTGATGATGCCCTCGGGAGCGGTGATGGAAGAGGACACGCTCTGCCTTCCGAAAGATGGGATGAGATCGGAAAAACGATCACACAACTTCCATCAAGGCTAGCAGCTCGCGTGCTACGTCCTCGACGGAGGTGTTGACAAGGGTCACGTCGAACTCCGGCTCGGCGGCCAGTTCGACCTTCGCGGCCTCCAGACGGCGCTCGATCACCTCGGGCGGCTCGGTGCCCCGTCCGGTGAGCCGGCGCACCAACTCCTCCCAGGAGGGCGGAGCCAGGAACACCAGCAGCGCGTCCGCCATGGACTCGCGGACCTGCCGGGCACCCTGGAGGTCGATCTCCAGCAGGACCGGCACGCCGGACTCCAGATGCTCCAGCACGGCCGCACGCGGTGTGCCGTAGCGATTGCCGGCGAACTCGGCCCACTCCAGCAGCTCGCCGTTGGCGATCAGCTTGTCCATCTCCTCGTCGGTGACGAAGAAGTAGTGGACGCCGTGCTTCTCGCCGGGGCGGGGCTTGCGGGTCGTCGCCGACACCGAGAGCCAGGCCTCGTCGTGTTCCTTGCGCATATGGGCGACGACCGTGCTCTTACCGACCCCTGAAGGGCCGGAGAGCACGGTCAGCCGCGGACGTACGTCCGGGGGCTCGGGG
>NZ_JBSFLV010000256.1:0-6998 GCF_053599215.1 Streptomyces sp. NPDC001002
CACGGAGACAGGAACCAGGTCCTGCTGGATCTTGCCGTTGGCGTACGCCTTGGCGGCCTTCTCCTGCGAGCGCACGGCGTACTCGTCGGCGCGCACTGCGGTAGCGACCGCGGGAGACCTGGGTGCAGTCACGCGCCCTGGCCAGCAGGTCCGCGGCGGTCACGGCGCCCTCGCGCCACACCACCGGCTCCTGCTCGATGTGGTGCGCGGCGGCGGGCACGGTCGTGGGGGTGAGCAGGGCGGCGCTTGCCGCGGCCAGTGTCAGCGACTGGACACGCACGATAAGGGAGCCTCTCCTGGGGGACACTGACGGACACTCAGCCCACCCTGGTGCCGATGTGATCATGCGGCCACCGTTGGGGGGCCGTACGGTGCACGACCGCGTCGGCAGGCCCTCGCCCCCGGACTTCCGGCGGGGCGACCCCGTCGGCAGGCTCCTGTCCCCGAACTTCCCGCAGGGGCCGGGCGCCTGAGCCCGTATCGGCTCCGGTCGCCCGGCCGCCCACGTCAGGCGCGGGATCAGCGACGACAGCGGCCCGCGCCACCAGCCCGAACTCCCCAGCGTTGAAAGGGGGTTCGGCCGTGAGGAGCTTCAGCATACGTAACCTTCGCGGGCGGTCACCAACGGGACCACCCCTCGTCCGCGCACCGCCCGTTCTCCGTTCGCCCACCGTCCGCCCTCTTGATGCGACCACGTCAGCCGGGTCATATTGGTCCGGACCATTGCCGTCGCGTCATCCGGGGAGGCAGAGTCGTGCGTCGCGTCGTCCTACTCCTGCGCACGGCCGTCACGACCTGCGCGGCCGTGACCCTGCTCGCGTCCTGCGCCCTGACCGGCTCCGACACCGACGACGGCGGCCGGCTGCCGGGGGCGCCGGTCGGCGTCACCGCGGCGGCGGGCAGTGCCACCAGCGTGCACGTGATGTGGAACGCGGTGACCGCGGACCCGCCCGTGACCTCCTACGAGGTGTACCGGGGCACCACCAAGGTCCAGGAGGTCCCGGCATCCGAGCGCATGGTGGACGTCATCCGACTCAAGCCGGCCACCGCGTACGTCTTCTCCGTACGGGCCCGCAGCGGCGGGGACCTGCTCGGGCCGCGCAGCAGGGAGGTGCGGGCGACGACCCCGGCGGCCGTGGCGGCGGATGCCGAGCCCCCCACCCGCCCGGGTGCCACCCAGGGCAAGGCGGTCGGCAGCAGGGCCGTCCAGCTCTCCTGGTCCGCGTCGAAGGACGACCGCGCGGTGCTGTCGTACGACGTCTACCAGGGCGCCACGAAGATCCACAGTGTCGGCGGGAACCAGACGGCGACCGTGGTGACGGGACTGCGGCCGGGCACGCGCTACGCCTTCTCCGTCCGGGCCCGGGACGCGGCCGACAACCTCTCGCCGCCCGGCGCCACCGTGCGCCTCACCACGCCGGGCTCGGACGACGGCAGGAACACCGCGCCCACCGCCTTCCGCGCGAGCACCCACCGCGCGGACGGGGCGTACTACATCGATCTGAACTGGGTCCCGCCCCGCACGGACGGCGTGATCACCGAGTACGAGATCCGGCTCGACGGACAGACCGCCACCTCGCTCGTGTACGGCGGGAACCCGCCGCGCGACAAGGCGAGCTACTCCTTCTACGTCGGCAAGGACGCCGGCGTCAGCCATCGGGTGCGGATCCGGGCCAAGCTGCCCGACGGGACCTGGGGCGGCTGGTCACCGGAGGTCACCTGCACGACGACCCCCTGACGGCAGAGCGCGCATGAGCCGGACGAAGGAATCCGTCACCTGCCCGGTGGCGCTCCGCATGCGGGACGGGCCGGGAGCACATTGGCTGCCCCTGAGGCAGCACGGGCGTTCCCCAACCTTCGGCGGCGCTAGGGATGTCCCGCCAACCGTGCCGTCGGAGGCTCCCATGCGCATGACTCGTCCACCCCTCCGCACCGCGGCGGCCGCCGTCGCGCTCCCCCTGGCCCTGGCCGCCGGTCCGGCCGCGGCCCTGGGCTCGGGGATCTCCGTGAGCACGAGCGGGTCCACGGTGTCGGTGACGACCACCACCTGCTCACAGACCAGCAGCAGCGGCAGCTGGGGCACGGCCTCGCTGCTCAACAGCAGCCAGGCGAACTTCGCCCAGGGCCGGCAGGTGGCCCTCTCGGGCACGACCGGCCTCCAGTCCGCGGCCTGGCAGACGGTGAACCCCGGTACGTACACCGTCGTGGTCATCTGCTCGGGCGGCGCCAGGAGCACGGCGGGCACCCAGTCCGTGATCGTGTCGGCCGCCTCCACGCCCACCATCTCCGCCACGGCCACGGCATCGCCCTCGCGCGGTGTCATGGGCGGCATCGGCGGTGCGGTCAAGGACTACGGGCCGCTCACCCTCGCCGCTGGCACCGCCCTGGTGGGTGCGGGCGTCATCGCCACGGCCTGGGTCCTGCGCCGCCGCGCCAAGCCCTACCGGCTCTGACACCGGGCGGGCTCAGGCCCGCCCGGCACCAGGCAGTTCGCCACCGACCCGTTCGCCGACGACCGGTTCACCACCGGGCGGTCCGGCATCGGGCAGCTCCGCGAACTCCTCCACCGCATGCTCCAGCCACCGTGTCCAGAAGGTCTCCAGGTCGATGCCCGCCCGCAGCACCAGGTGGCGCAACCGGTCCTGGGGACCGTCCTTGCCGGGCGGGAAGTCGCGCCGCTCGATCTCCTCGTACTCCGCCAACTGCCGCTGATGCAGGTCGAGATGGCGGCGCAGATCCGCCTCCACGCCCGCCGTCCCGACCACGGCCGCCGCGCGCAGCCTCAGCAGCATCGTGTCCCGCAGCGGTTTGGGGTCGTGGGCGGCCGAGGTCCAGCGGGCCAGTTCGGCACGGCCCGCGGGCAGCACCTCGTAGCTCTTCTTCTGGCCGCGGGCGGGCTGTGCGGTCGGCAACGCTCTGATCTGTCCCTCGGCCTCCAGTTTTCCCAGCTCGCGATAGATCTGCTGGTGCGTGGCCGACCAGAAATAACCGATCGACCGGTCGAACCTGCGGGTCAGCTCCAGCCCCGAGGACGGCTTTTCGAGCAGGGCGGTGAGGATCGCGTGCGGGAGTGACATGCGGTCATCCTAGGGACGGCCCTTGCAGCACGGCCGCTAGAGCGCGGCCGCGACCTCGGTGCCCTGCTTGATCGCCCGCTTGGCGTCCAGTTCGGCGGCCACGTCGGCGCCGCCGATCAGGTGCGCGGCGCGGCCCGCGGCGACCAGCTCCTCGTACAGGCCCCGGCGCGGTTCCTGGCCGGTGCACAGCACGATCGTGTCGACGGGCAGGACCGTGCTCTCCTCGCCGACGGTGACGTGCAGTCCGGCGTCGTCGATGCGGTCGTAGCGGACGCCCGGGACCATGGTGACGCCCCGGTGCTTGAGTTCGGCGCGGTGGATCCAGCCGGTGGTCTTGCCGAGGCCCGCGCCGACCTTGGTCTCCTTGCGCTGGAGCAGGTGGACCGTGCGGGGCGGGGCGGTCCGCTCGGGTGCGGCCAGGCCGCCGGGCGCGCGGTAGTCCATGTCGACGCCCCACTGCCGGAAGTACGTCGCCGGGTCCTCGCTCGCCTTGTCGCCGCCGTCGGTGAGGTACTCGGCGACGTCGAAGCCGATGCCGCCCGCGCCGAGGATCGCGACGCGGTCGCCGACGGTCGCCTCGCCGCGCAGGACGTCGAGGTAGCCGACCACGCTCGGGTGGTCGACGCCGGGGATGTCGGGGGTGCGCGGGGTGACGCCGGTGGCGACGACCACCTCGTCGAAGTCGGCCAAGTCCCCTGCCTCGACGGGTGTGTTGAGGCGTACGTCCACTTCATGCTCGTCGAGCTGCGTACGGAAGTAGCGCAGCGTCTCGTCGAACTCCTGCTTGCCCGGGACCTGTCGGGCGACGTTGAGCTGTCCGCCGATCTCGCTCGCGGCGTCGAAGAGAGTGACCTCGTGCCCGCGTTCGGCGGCGGAGACCGCACAGGCGAGTCCCGCCGGGCCCGCACCGACGACCGCCACGCGTTTGCGCAACCGCGTTGGCGCCAGGACCAGTTCGGTTTCGTGGCAGGCGCGCGGGTTGACCAGACAGGAGGTGATCTTGCCGCTGAAGGTGTGGTCGAGGCAGGCCTGGTTGCAGCCGATGCAGGTGTTGATGGCCTCGGGCGTGCCGGCCGCGGCCTTGTTGACGAAGGCGGGGTCGGCGAGCATCGGGCGGGCCATGGAGACCATGTCCGCGCAGCCGTCGGCGAGCAACTCCTCGGCGAGTTCGGGGGTGTTGATGCGGTTGGTGGTCACGAGCGGGACCGACACCTCGCCCATCAGCCGCTTGGTGACCCAGGTGTAGGCGCCGCGCGGGACTGAGGTGGCGATCGTCGGGATACGGGCCTCGTGCCAGCCGATACCGGTGTTGATGATCGTCGCCCCGGCCGCCTCGACGGCCTTCGCAAGGGTGATCACCTCGTCGAGCGTGGAGCCGCCAGGGATCAGGTCCAGCATGGACAGGCGGTAGACGAGGATGAAGTCGTCGCCGACGGCCTCGCGCACCCGGCGCACGATCTCGACCGGGAAGCGCATGCGGTTCTCGTAGGAGCCGCCCCAGCGGTCGGTGCGGTGGTTGGTCTGCGCGGCGATGAACTCGTTGATGAGGTAGCCCTCGGAGCCCATGATCTCGACGCCGTCGTACCCGGCCCGGCGGGCGAGTCGGGCGGTGCGGACGTAGTCGTCGATCGTCTCCTCGACCTCCGCGTCGGTCAACTCACGCGGCGGGAAAGGGCTGATGGGCGCCTGGAGCGGGCTCGGCGCGACCAGGTCCCGGTGGTAGGCGTACCGCCCGAAGTGCAGGATCTGCAGCGCGATCCGGCCGCCCGCGCGGTGCACGGCCTCCGTGACCACCGTGTGCTGCTCGGCCTCGGCCTCGGTGGTGAGCTTCGCCCCGCCCTCGTACGGACGCCCCGCGTCGTTGGGTGCGATGCCGCCGGTGACGATGAGCCCGACTCCCCCGCGCGCCCGCTCGGCGTAGAACTCCGCCATGCGCTCGAAGCCGCGCTCGGCCTCCTCCAGGCCGACATGCATCGAGCCCATCAGGACGCGGTTGGGCAGCGTGGTGAAGCCCAGGTCGAGCGGGCTCAGCAGGTGCGGGTAGCGGCTCATCGTCGGGCCCTCCGTGCGGGGTGTGGTGCCTTCCTTTGTAGAGGCCCGCCGCTTGTTTTGCAACTAGTTGCATAAAGGCGGGCGGGTGACACGGGACACCCGGGGGCACAGTGGCCTCATGAGGACCGCGGACGCCGAGGTGGTCGACCTCGCCCAGGAACTGATCCGCCGCCCCAGCCGGGGCGGTATCGACGACTACGGACCCGTCCTCGACGTCCTGGAGGTCTGGCTCAGCGCCCACGACCTGCCGTTCCGGCGACTCCACGACGACGGACGGCCGGTCGCCCTGCTGGTGGAGGTCGCGGGTGGTCGGCCGGGTCCCTGGTGGACGCTGGACGCCTGCATCGACACAGCCCCCTACGGCGACGAGAGCGCCTGGTCCTTCCCGCCGGACCGCGGGGACGTTGTGGACGGCTGGCTACGGGGCCGGGGCGCGGCCGACTCCAAGCTGGCGGCCGCCCTGTTCTGCCGTATCGCCGCCGAAGTACGCGAACGGGCCGACGGCCTGCGCGGCGGACTCGCCGTTCTCCTCGACGCCGACGAGCACACCGGCGGTTTCGGGGGCGCCCGCGCCTATCTCGCGGATCCAGCGGCGGAGCGTCCGGCCGGGGTGCTGATCGGCTATCCCGGGCCGGACGAGGTCGTGGTCGGCGGGCGGGGGCTGTGGCGAGCCACGATCGCGGTATACGCCGACTCCGGTCACTCCGGGTCGAGGCGTACGACGCCGGGTGCGGTCTCTCGGGCGGCGCAGTTGGTGCGGCTGCTGGAGGAGGCCGAACTGCCGGGCGTCGAGGGCGAGTTCCCGCTTCCGCCGAAGCTGACGGTGACCTTCTGTCACGGGGGCGAGGGTTTCTCCGTGGTGCCGGGCGTCTGTGAGCTGGGCGTCGATGTGCGCACCACGCCGGGGTTCGACGCCGGTGCGGCCGAGGCGCTGGTCCGACGCGCGGTGGCCGAGCTGGACGCGTCGGTAGCCGCGCCGCGGCCGTCCGTGATCACGCCGGTGGCCGCGTGGCCGGCGTACCGGCTGGGCGCGGACGAGCAGCCCGCCGCCGCGCTGCTCGACGCGGCCTCGCGGGAAGGGCTGACGGTCCGGGCCAAGACAGCCGGGCCCTCGAACATCGGCAACCTGCTGGCGGGTGAGGGCATCCCGGCGACGGCCGGTTTCGGGGTGGGGTACGAGGGGCTGCACGGCGTCGACGAGCGGGCCCGGCTCGCGGACCTGCCCGTCGTGCATGCTGTCTACCGGCGTGCCGTGCTCGGCCTGCTCAAGGGATAGCGGAGGTCCGGCGTGTCAGCGGCTCTCCAGCCGTACATGCAGTTCCCGCTCCTGGTCACCGGAGGCCGAGGCGAGGTCGCGGACCGTGAACAGGGAGTCGAGGGTGGAGCGCAGCCGTTCGATCGCCCAGTAGCCGCCCTGGGCGTCGGCCTCGACGGAGGACGAGAGCGGGGCGGGCGGTGGGCACGCGTGCGTGTCGGTGACCTCGAAGGTGCCGAGCCATACCATCGGCCGGGTCTCGTGGAGCTGCTGCGGGGCCTCGTCGGCGCCCCGGTCGGACTCGAAGCACGTGGCGAGCGTGTCGAACACGATCCGGGCGTCCTCCTTGCTGCACCCGCTGATCTCGAGGGAGACGGGTTCCTCGTGCTGTCGCTCGCGGTCCATGTGATCGCTCCTCTCGTGAAGGTGGCGCGGTATCACGGGTTCCCCGCGAACCGCGCCACATCACCAGACAAGCACTCCCGTACGGACCGGACCAGCGAGCGGGACAGCTCTGGTGGAAAGCGAGCGGGTCAGCTCTTGGTGAAGCGGTACGTCTTGCTGTCCGTCAGCACACAGAAGCCCGGCGACACGACGATCACGCGCAGGGTGCC
>NZ_JBSFLV010000257.1:0-6822 GCF_053599215.1 Streptomyces sp. NPDC001002
GCGGCCCTCGCGACCTGGTTCGTGGGCCGTGACGACAAGCGCCGCCACCATCTCGCGCGCGAGGCCGAGGCGAACGGGAGGACGGCCGCGGCGGCGAGGACGACGGCGGTACGGCGGATACGGGCGTTCATGGTCAGTCTCCTGATGCGCACGCGGCGTGTGCCGCATGCAGACGGGGATGAGGCAGATCATTCGAGTTCGGGCGGACCGACTGGAGGAAACCGTGAATTCCACAGGGAATACGCAGAGTTCGCGATTTCATCTCGTCGCCGGCCACATGGGGAATCCGGTCCAGATGGCCTGCCGGATTGGCCGTTTGCCCGATCGGATGAATCTTTTTCTCAGACCAATCCGCGGTAAGACCTGCTACGGATATACGAGAGCCTCGAAAATGTGCCGGCCCGTTGCCCCGTAGATGGAATGCCAAATCGCCAAGGTTCCCGTGCGGTTGACCAGCCCTCCTGCCACCAGGAAGCCCTCAAGAGCCGTCCCATATCCCCAGACGCTTGAGCCTGCGCTGCCGACTCCGTTCCGAGACGGCCGTGAGGCCGAAAACTAGCCCCATGAGCAGCCCGAAGACCACAGCGAACACGGGATCGTCGGGTTCTTCCTCACGCGACAGCAGCAGCAAGAAGAGGGTGAGCGGAGCACCCGTGCCGAGACCCATGCCTATCGGGTGGCGGGCCACCCATTTCTGTACCCGAGTCGGCGGCCGCTGCCCGCCCATCGCCCGATCCAGAGCCCAGAACGCCCTGCCCACCGACCGCCACGAGTTCGCCATCGCAGAAGGTTATGCGCGTTGGGCACCTGCCCGGCGTGACGACGATGAGATCGGTGTTGGTCAACCATCGACCTGTCGCTCCGCGGTGGAGCCACCAGCGGACGCCCAGGACCGGCTCCGCACCCGTCCGCCGGGGCCACACGGTCTGGGCCGACCTGCCGCGAGGCGTCACCGGGCGGACTTCCGGTGACGGGTGAGGACAGCCGCGCCGACCTGTTCCGCCGAAAGGCACTCCCGTTCCATGTGAGGGCCGTCGGCGGGGAAGAGCCGCTCGCCGGTGCCAAGGACAGTGGGGAAGGTCAGCAGCCGGTACTCGTCGATCAGGTGCTCTGCCATGAGCTGCCGTACAAGGCTGAGGCTGCCGGTGCGGTGCACCGCGCCCGTGCGGAGCGCGGTGTCAGTGCGCGGTGATGCCCTGCGGGTAGCGGAAGATGCCGGTGGGGTCGTAGTGGTGTTTGACCTCGGTCAGGCGCTGGTAGTTGGGGCCGTAGTAGGCGTGCTGCCAGTCGGTCAGGTCGGGGTCGGGGAAGTTGACGTAGGCCGCGTCGGTGTGGAGGTGGCGGCGCAGCAGCCGGTGCACGGTGCGGGTCTGTGCCAGCAGTTCGTTCACCTCGGCCGGCGCGGTGCCGGGCTGCCAGTGGGTGCCGATGTCGATGACGTAGGTGGCGTCGCGGTGGGGGTAGGCCGTCTCGTCGGGCCCGGGCCGGTCGCTGGTGCCGCCCATCGCGAACAGCGTCACGTATCCGGTCGCTCCGGCGGGGCCGGGGCGCCAGGAGCGGGTCCACTCGGCGACATCCGCCACGGTGGTGGAGTCCAGCCACCGGTCGGGGACAAGGGACTTGGAGGCGTAGCAGTCCTTCGCGCCGGGCTTTTCCATGAGGTGGTCCTGGGCCGACCAGAAGCCCCGTTCCTCGATCAGAACGCGCATCGGCCGCAGGGCCAGGAGCGGGGCCAGGAGACGGCGCGCCCGGTCCTCGGCACCGAGGTACTGCCCCAGGACCCACACACTGGTGGTGCCGTCTCCCGCGTGCTTGAAGCCGACACGGACGTCGAAGTCGCCTGTGCGGTCCGCGGCGAGGACGTCCTGAATCTCCATCGCGACGTCCACCGCCGGCGCCAGGGTGAAGGTGAGGTCGAAGACGGTCGCCCGCAGCCGGGCGACGGGCACGGCATCGAAGGTGAAGGCGGTGTTGATGCCGAAGTTCCCGCCCGCCCCGCCCCGGCACGCCCAGAACAGATCCGCGTTCTCGTTCTCCGCCGCGCGCACCAGGCTGCCGTCGGCGAGTACCACCCGTGTCTCCGTCAGCCGGTCACACGTCAGCCCCCACTTGCGGTCGTTGAAACCCAGCCCGCCGCCCAGGGTGAGTCCGGCCACGCCGACACCGGGGCAGCGACCGCCGGGAAAGTACAGTCCCGCGTCCCGCGCCGCGTAGACATCGGAGTTGGTCGCCCCACCGCCCAGATACAGCCGCCGGCCCCGCGCGGCCACCTGTTTCATCGCCCGCAGACTGATGACCAGCCCGGTGGTCGTCGAATGGCCGGCGTAGTTGTGACCCCCCGAACGGGGAACGAACGGCACACCGTGCCGGGCCGCCCACCGGATTGCCCGGCCCACGTCACCCTCCGTGGCACAGACCACCACACCCGCCGGCCGTACCGCGGCGTACCGCAGGTTGTCGGCGCCCGCCTGCGCCGGATAGCCCGCCTCACCCGGCAGGTACAACCGTGCGGCCGGACTCAGGAGCCGGCGCAGCTCCCGCCAGGCTCCCGCATCCGCTCCCCACGCCTGCCGCGCTGCGGCTGGGCGGCTTGCATACCCCTGGGCGAGTACGGCTGTGGTCGCCACGGCTGCGCCCTGGCGCAGCACGGTCCGCCGGCTGGTCCGCACGGTTGCCTCGTTCCTGTCAGTGCCGACGGCGCGTCCGCCGGACATGGCGCGTACCACCCTCCGCCGCAGCTACAGGACGAGGTCGCCGTGACACACCGGAATGATCTTGGTTCATGCGAACGGACAGAGAGCACGTCCTCGCCTCGCGTGCGGCCTCCGCCCCCCGAGGGGCACGGTGGGGGCTCCCGGTAGCGTCACCGGGACACTCACATCGCAGGAGAGCACTCACTCGTGAACCTGGGCATCATCGGGCAGGCAGTCGGACTCTTCACCGTCACCAACATCGACGACATCCTCGTCCTGGCGCTGTTCTTCGCTCAGGGAGCCGGGCACCAGCACTCCACCCGCCGCATCGTGGCCGGCCAGTACCTGGGCTTCGCCGCGATCCTCGCCGTGGCGGCGGCGGCCGCCTTCGGCGCCACCTTCCTGCCCGAGGCCGCCATCCCCTACCTCGGATTGCTGCCGCTCGGGTTGGGCCTCAAGGCCGCCTGGCAGGCGTGGCAGAACCATCGCGAGGGCGGCGGGGACGAGGAGGAACAGGCCGGGCAGGGCGGCCCGAACTCACTGGAGATCGCCGCCGTCACCTTCGCCAACGGCGGCGACAACATCGGCGTCTACGTGCCCGTCTTCGCCACCGCCGGCATCGGCGGGATGAGCGTGTACGCCGTGGTGTTCCTCGTACTCGTGGCGGTGTGGTGCTTCGCGGGCCGGTTCTTCGCCACCCGCCCGGTCATCGCCAAGGTCCTCTCCCGGTGGGGCCACATCCTCCTGCCCCTGGTCCTGATCGGCATCGGCCTGCTCATCCTCATCGAGGGTGGCGCCTTCGGACTGTGACGCGGACGGGCGCAACCACCGTTGAGTGCCTGCGAGTTCAGCCGCGCTGTCTTCCATCACGCGGCGGGGGCAGCCAACGGTCGAGGTACGCGCGCAGGCCTTCCAGGTGTGTGCCGCGAGCGACATGAGCGAGGTAGCCGTCAGGGCGTACCAGCCCGTGGGTGACAGCCCGCCACGGGCTCTCGTCGCCGAGCCGGTGCACGACGACGAGGTCGTCGCGTCCCTTCAGAATCGAGGCGAGCGGTTCATCGTTCCAGAGCTCCGAGGGGCCGGACAGGAGCAGGTGCCACCCCGGTCCGGCGGTCCGCGACTGGAGTCCGCGCGGCAGGTCGGGCAGCCGGTCGCCCGCACGCGGCCCGCGCCTCGGGTGCTGCGGGCCCGCGGTGGTGGCAGGCCCGCGCCGGTAGTGGATGCGCAGCTCCGACACCGTACGGAAGACCAGCCCGCGCAGCCTGGTCGCACGTAGCGCCAGCGGTGCCAGGCGTGGCGCGAGTCGCGTGCGGGCCAAGCGGATGACCGGGTTGCTGCTGATGCCGACGGTGAACGCCCGGTCGGTGAAGCGCAGCACGCTGCGGCCGACCGGAGCGCGCTCCGCCTCGTACGTCTCCAACCATTCCTCCGGCGCCCGTCCGCGGCTTACGAGGGCGAGTTTCCAACCCAGGTTCAGGGCGTCCTGGATACCGGTGTTCATACCCTGCGCGCCTGCCGGGCTGTGGATGTGGGCCGCGTCCCCGGCGAGGAAGAGGGGCCCCGACCGGTAGCGGACGGCCCCGCGGTTGTGGAGGCGGAAGTCGGTCATCCACACCGGGTCACGCAAGGTCAGCCGGTCAACGGCGTATCGGTCGGTGATCTCCTGCAACAGACCCAGGGTCACCTCGGCGTCCGGGGCGTCCTGGCTCTACCCCGTCGCCATGGGCGCGACCGCGTCTGGAAGCGCTGGGACAGCATGCTGCCCGACGGCACGGTCAGGCCCGACGAGATGACGTCCTTCAGCCACTGCGCTGATACGCCCGTTGAGACGCGAGGGTTGACGGTGCTTCAGCACCCCCTCTAAGTTCACGACTTGTAAAAAGCCGTGAACACCTTGTTTCAACGCCACTGATCGTCCATCACAGCCGCATCAGCCTCCCGCCTTCGGAACGCCCAGCCCGATCCAGCGCCCGCACCGCACGCCCGGCGTCGGACGAGCGAGTCTCACCCGCTCACACCGAGCGGCAGGCGACATCCCCCACCCGATCAGGAGTTTCCGTGCCTCTGAGACACCCACACTGGTGGCGACCGCGCTCCCGGACCGCCACTCCCGTGCTGCGCAGCCGTCGGGCCACGCTCGCGCTGACGGCGACGGCGGTCGGCGCGCTGCTCGCCCCCGTCGCGCTGAGCACAGTGAACGCACCGTCGGCCCAAGCGGCCGCCGCTCCCGTTCAGGTGTACTTCAGCTCGGAGTCGACCGCCTCGGGATTCGGCCCGGCCAACGCGAACTGGTTCACCAACCCGGCGACGGGGCTCGCCTCGACCCGGTATCAGTTGTCGCGCCAGTCCGACCTCACCGCGGTCACCGCCTCGGGCACGGCCACCATCACCGCTGACACGGCCACCCGTTACCAGTCCGTCCTGGGCGTCGGCTCCTCGCTGGAGGAGTCCACGATCTACAACCTGTCCCGGATGAGCGCCTCCGCGCGGATCGCGGCACTGCGCAAGCTCGTCGACCCGGTCAACGGTGCCGGGTTCAACATCGCCCGGATCCCGCTGGGTTCGAGCGACTTCACCTCGCGGCAGTTCTACACCTACGACGACGGCGCGGCCGACCCGAGCCTGTCGCGGTTCTCCATCCAGAAGGACATCGACTACAACATCATCTCGGTCCTCAAGGAAGCGAAGGCGATCAACCCCAACCTGCTGTTGTTCGGCAGTGTCTGGAGCCCGCCGGCCTGGATGAAGAACAACAACAGCCTGATCGGCGGCACGCTGCCCGACGCGAACATCCCTGTACTCGCCACCTACTTGCGCAAGGCCGTCACCGCCTACGCGGGCCAGGGACTGCCGCTGTACGCCGTCACGATGCAGAACGAACCGCTGTTCTCGCCGCCGGACTACCCGGGCATGACGCTCACCGCCGACCAGGAGCGCCGGGTTGCCACGGCGCTGCGCACGGAACTGAACGGCAACGGCGCCTCGGCGACCAAGATCTGGGCCTTCGACCACAACTTCGGCGACGGCCCGTCCTACACAGCCGGGGTCCTCGGCAATCCCGGCTCACCCAGCAGCGCGTTCAACTCGGTCGACGGCGTCGCCTTCCACGACTACGGCGGGGATCCGACCGCCATGGGACAGGTCAAGTCGAGCTACCCGACCAAGGACGTGGCCATGACCGAACGTGCCGTGTGGGGCACCGCCGGCGCGGACCGGATCGTCCAGTACTTCCGTAACCAGTCGATCATGTACCAGGACTGGGTCACCATGCTCGACCAGAACCGCAGCCCTGAGCAGTGGTCCGGCGCGCCCGACCCGACCATGTTCATCCAGTCGCCGAGCAACCCGGACACGTACTGGGCGCTGCCCGAGTACTACATCGTCGGCCAGTTCTCGAAGTTCATCGCACGCGGCGCCACCCGGGTCCAGACGAACAACGGCAACAGCGGCAATGTCACCAACGTCGCCTTCCTCAACCCCGACGGCAGTCTGGTGACCGTCGTGGTCAACCAGACAGCTTCCAACCAGCCCTTCACCTTGCGCGCCGCCGGCCAGCAGGTCAGCAGCACACTGCCCGCCAAGACGGTGGGTACGTACATCTGGCCCGACGTCGGCGGGGGCACCAGCGGGCCTGTGGACTCCACGAAGTGGTACACGGTCACCAACGCCAACAGCGGCAAGTGCGTTGACGACGCGGCCGGTTCGACCGCCAACGGCGCCGCGGTGCAGCAGTGGACCTGTGTGTCCGGGAGCACCAACCAGCAGTGGCAGTTCCAGCCCACGGACAGCGGCTACTACAGGGTCGTCAGCCGCAACGCGGCCAACGCCGTCTGGGACATCACCGGCGGGACGGGCGCCGGCAGCGGAGCGAAGATCCAGCTCTGGGCCTACGGCGGCGGCACCAATCAGCAGTGGAAGCCGGTTCCTCAGGCCGGCGGCACGTACACCCTGACGCCACGCAGCAATTCCGCCCAGTGCCTGGACGTCACCGACGTCTCCACCGCCGACGGCGCCCGGCTCCAACAGTGGACCTGCTCCGGCGGCGCCGCCCAGTCCTTCACCCTCACCCCTCAGTAGTCCGGATCGGCGCTGCCCGGCGTCCGGCACCCGCGGTGCCGCGGGACGCCGG
>NZ_JBSFLV010000258.1:0-6777 GCF_053599215.1 Streptomyces sp. NPDC001002
GACGTCGGGGCCGAGGTACCGGGCGCCCTGGGTCTCGTACAACAACTGGGCGGTCACCGTGCCGACGTCACCGCTCGTCTCGACACCATCTCCCTCACCCAGGACGGCCCGGTCCAGCAACTGGTACCGGTCGATGGCCTGCTTCAGCGCCGACCGGTCGACCTTCCCTTCCCGCGCCAGCTCCGTCAGCACGGCCACCACGATCGACTGCGCGTCGATGTGGAAGAACCGCCGAGCCGCCCCCCGGGTGTCCGCGAACCCGAACCCGTCCGCGCCCAACGACTGGTAAGTCCCGGGCACCCAGCGCGCGATCTGGTCCGGAACCGACCGCATCCAGTCGGACACGGCCACGAACGGACCCTGCGCGTTCCCCAACTTCCGCGTCACATACGGAACCCGCTGCTCCTCCTCCGGGTGCAGCAGATTGTGCCGCTCGACGTCGACCGCCTCGCGCCGCAGCTCGTTCCAGGAGGTCGCCGACCAGACATCGGCCCGCACGTTCCAGTCCTCCGCGAGGATCCGCTGCGCCTCGACCGCCCACGGCACGGCCACGCCCGAGGCGATGATCTGCGCCGGGATCGAGCCCGAAGTGCCTTCGCCGATGCGGTGGATGCCCTTGACGATGCCGTCGACGTCCACGTTCTCCGGCTCGGCCGGGTGCTGGATGGGCTCGTTGTAGACGGTCAGGTAGTAGAAGACGTCCTCGCCCGGCTTCCCGTCCGCGGTCGGCCCGTACATCCGCCGCAGCCCGTCCTGCACGATGTAGGCGATCTCGTACGAGTACGCCGGGTCGTAGGCGACACAGCCCGGGTTGGTCGAGGCGAGCAGCTGCGAGTGGCCGTCCGCGTGCTGCAGCCCCTCACCGGTCAGCGTCGTACGTCCGGCGGTCGCACCCAGGACGAAACCGCGCGCCAACTGGTCGGCCATCTGCCAGAACTGGTCGCCGGTGCGCTGGAAACCGAACATCGAGTAGAAGACGTAGACCGGGATGAGCGGCTCGCCGTGCGTGGCGTACGCCGAGCCCGCCGCGATCAGGGACGCCGTGCAGCCGGCCTCCGAGATGCCGTCGTGCAGCATCTGGCCGGTCGGCGACTCCTTGTACGCGAGCAGCAGATCACGGTCGACCGACTCGTACTGCTGGCCGAGCGGGTTGTAGATCTTCGCGCTCGGGAAGAAGGAGTCCATGCCGAAGGTGCGGTACTCGTCCGGCGCGATCAGTACGAAGCGCTTGCCGAGCTCCTTGTCCCGCATGAGGTCCTTGAGGAGTCGGACGAAGGCCATGGTCGTCGCGATGGACTGGTGGCCCGAGCCCTTCTTCACACTCGCGTACACCTTGTCGTCCGGCAGCGCGAGCGGCTTGGCGCGCACGACGCGGGTGGGGACGTACCCGCCCAGCGACCGGCGCCGGTCGTGCATGTACTGGATCTCCTCCGAGTCGCGACCCGGGTGGTAGTACGGCGGCAGGCCGGACTCCAGCTCCTTGTCGGAGATCGGCAGGTGCAGCCGGTCCCGGAAACCCTTGAGGTCGGCGACCGTCAGCTTCTTCATCTGGTGCGTGGCGTTGCGGCCCTCGAAGTTGGGGCCCAGGGTCCAGCCCTTGATGGTCTTGGCGAGGATGACCGTCGGCTGGCCCCGGTGCTCGTTGGCCGCCTTGAACGCCGCGTAGACCTTGCGGTGGTCGTGACCGCCGCGGCCCAGGTGCAGGATCTGCTCGTCGGACATGCCCTCGACCATCGCGCGCAGCCGCTGGTCGTCACCGAAGAAGTGCTCGCGGATGTAGGAGCCGGACTCCGTCGCGTACGTCTGGTACTGGCCGTCCGGCGTCGTGTTCATCCGGTTGACCAGCACGCCGTCGCGGTCCTGGGCGAGCAGCGGGTCCCAGGAGCGGTCCCAGACCAGCTTGATCACGTTCCAGCCGGCGCCCCGGAAGACCGACTCCAGCTCCTGGATCACCTTGCCGTTGCCGCGCACCGGGCCGTCCAGGCGCTGCAGGTTGCAGTTGACGACGAAGGTCAGGTTGTCCAGGCCCTCGCGCGCGGCGATGGTCAGCTGGCCCAGCGACTCCGGCTCGTCCATCTCGCCGTCGCCGAGGAAGGCCCACACGTGCGACTTCGACGTGTCGGCGATCCCGCGCGCGTGCATGTAGCGGTTCATCCGCGCCTGGTAGATCGCGCCGATCGGACCGAGGCCCATCGACACGGTCGGGAACTCCCAGAAGTCCGGCATCAGCCGCGGGTGCGGATACGAGGACAGCCCGTAGGGCGCCTTGGACTTCTCCTGGCGGAAGCCGTCCATGTTCTGCTCGCTGAGGCGGTCCAGCAGGAACGCGCGCGCGTAGATGCCGGGGGAGGCGTGGCCCTGGAAGAAGACCTGGTCGCCGCCGTCGCCCTCGTCCTTGCCGCGGAAGAAGTGGTTGAAGCCCACGTCGTAGAGGGACGCGGAGGAGGCGAAGGTGGCGATGTGGCCGCCGACCCCGATACCGGGCCGCTGCGCGCGCGAGACCATCACCGCCGCGTTCCAGCGGGTCGCGTTGAGGACCTTGCGCTCGATCTCCTCGTTGCCGGGGAAGAACGGCTCGTCCTTGGTCGCGATGGTGTTCACGTAGTCCGTGCTGCGCATCTCGGGCACGGCCACGCGCCGCTCGCGCGCCCGCTCGATCAGCCGGAGCATCAGGTAGCGGGCCCGCTCACGGCCGCGCTCGTCGACGGCGGCGTCGAGGGAGTCGAGCCACTCCTGCGTTTCCTCGGGGTCGAAGTCAGGAACCTGACTCGGAAGGCCGCCAATGATGATCGGGTTGCGATCGGATCCGGAAGCCACGCTGTTCCTTACCTGTCAGAGGGCTGCTGTGAGGCTGCTTTTCGGTCTGTCTGCACCGTTCCCCATCGTGTACCTCGGGAAAGCAAACGTCATCTCTACTGAGAGGTAACCGAGACCTACGTGAGCTCCTGCTGGTTCTCAATGCCACAAAGGGGGCAGAAAGGTGTGGTGTGGGTCACTTACGGCCGTGTCGGCGTGCCTGGAGTTGGGGTGACACGGCCAGGAACGTCACCGTTTCGGCGGTCTGAACGGCCGGGTACTTGCGCGATCCGCCCCGCCCGTGTGGACTACGGCCAATGCTTCGCGCGTGCGCGACGCTGAGACACTCATCAAGACATGATCAGGAGGCAACCCGTGAGCGCGACCGCGGACCACGCGGAGACGAGCCCTGCCGTGAGGCTGGGGTTCCAGCCCGAGCAGGTGGTCCAGGAGATCGGCTACGACGACGACGTAGACCAGGAGCTCCGCGAGGCCATTGAGGAAGTCATCGGCAGCGACCTTGTGGACGAGGACTATGACGACGTCGCCGATGCCGTGGTGCTCTGGTTCCGCGACGAGGACGGTGATCTGACCGATGTGCTGGTGGACGCCACCACGTACATCGAGGAAGGCGGCTCGATCCTGCTCCTCACGCCGAAGACCGGCCGTGACGGATACGTCGAGCCCAGCGACATCTCCGAAGCCGCGACGACGGCGGGTCTCTCCGCCTCCAAGAGCGTCAGCGTGGGGAAGGACTGGAGCGGCAGCCGGCTGGTGACGCCGAAGGCGGCCAAGTCCAAGAAGTGACCCATTGACCCCGGACGGGCCGGTTCGCCCGGCCCGTCCGCCGGTTCCCGGTGATCGCTGCGTAGGGTGGGAGGCCACCCGAACAGCCCCACCGAAGGGACAACCGCGACAATGGCGATCCAGGTCGGCGACAAGGCCCCTGACTTCGAGCTCAAGGACAACCACGGCGCCACCGTGAAGCTCTCCGACTTCCGTGGCGCGAAGAACGTGGTGCTGCTCTTCTACCCCTTCGCCTTCACCGGTGTGTGCACCGGCGAGCTGTGCGAGGTGCGCGACAACCTGCCGAAGTTCGCCGACCGCGACACCCAGGTGCTCGCGGTCTCCAACGACTCCATCCACACCCTGCGCGTCTTCGCCGAGCAGGAGGGCCTGGACTACCCGCTGCTCAGCGACTTCTGGCCGCACGGCGAGGTCTCCCGCGTCTACGGCGTCTTCGCCGAGGACAAGGGCTGCGCGGTGCGCGGCACCTTCGTCATCGACAAGGAGGGCGTGGTCCGCTGGACCGTCGTCAACGCCCTGCCGGACGCGCGCGACCTGAACTCGTACGTGAAAGCGCTCGACACCCTGTGATTGTTCGGTTCCAGGGCCTGCGTGGTACGGGAACCCGTCACTAGGATCGAGACGTTGATCCGATAGCAACGAACGTCGGGGCTCCCCGCCCCCACAAACCAATGGAGGACTCGTGGGAGTCAGCCTCAGCAAGGGCGGCAACGTTTCACTGACCAAGGAGGCCCCGGGCCTGACCGCGGTCATCGTCGGTCTGGGGTGGGACGTCCGCACCACGACCGGTACGGACTTCGACCTGGACGCCAGCGCCCTGCTTCTGAACAGCGCGGGCAAGGTGGCCAGCGACGCGAACTTCGTCTTCTTCAACAACCTCAAGAGCCCGGACGGCTCCGTCGAGCACACCGGTGACAACACCACCGGTGAGGGCGAGGGCGACGACGAGGCGATCAAGGTGAACCTGGCGGCGGTCCCGGCCGACGTCGACAAGATCACCTTCCCGGTGTCGATCTACGACGCCGAGAACCGCCAGCAGTCCTTCGGCCAGGTCCGCAACGCGTTCATCCGCGTGGTGAACCAGGCGGGCGGCGCCGAGATCGCCCGCTACGACCTCTCCGAGGACGCCTCCACCGAGACGGCCATGGTCTTCGGCGAGCTGTACCGCAACGGCGCGGAGTGGAAGTTCCGCGCCATCGGCCAGGGCTACGCCTCGGGCCTGCGCGGCATCGCCCAGGACTTCGGCGTCAACGTCTGAGGCGCTGCCCCGGCAACGGGGACGCCCTCAGGGCAATCGTCCGGCGCCGCACCGTTTGGGTGCGGCGCCGGAGGCGCAGGACAACCAAAGAAGCATCACCTCGGGGAGGACCAGCACTATGGGCGTCACGCTCGCCAAGGGGGGCAACGTCTCCCTGTCCAAGGCCGCACCCAACCTCACGCAGGTTCTGGTCGGGCTCGGCTGGGACGCACGTTCCACCACCGGAGCCGACTTCGACCTGGACGCCAGTGCGCTGCTGTGCACCGGCGGCCGGGTGATGGGGGACGAGTGGTTCATCTTCTACAACCAGCTCAAGAGCCCGGACGGCTCCGTCGAGCACACCGGCGACAACCTCACCGGTGAGGGCGAGGGCGACGACGAGTCGATCATCGTCGATCTGCCGAAGGTGCCGGCCACCTGCGACAAGATCATCTTCCCGGTCTCCATCCACGACGCCGACAACCGCGGCCAGACCTTCGGCCAGGTCAGCAACGCCTTCATCCGCGTCGTCAACCAGGCGGACGGCCAGGAGCTCGCCCGCTACGACCTCAGCGAGGACGCGTCCACCGAGACGGCCATGATCTTCGGCGAGCTCTACCGCTACCAGGGCGAGTGGAAGTTCCGCGCCGTGGGCCAGGGGTACGCATCCGGACTGCGCGGCATCGCCCTCGATTTCGGGGTCAACGTTTCGTAAGGTCCCCCGGGACCATGCCCCGATCCCCTACGACGACCCCTCCGACCTGCGCCTTCATCGGCGGAACGCCCCTACTGTTCCGCCCGGAGAACGAAGCCCTAGACTTCGTGGTCAACAGTGAGTAAAGCCGAGTACGGCGCGGGGGAGACCCGTACATACAGGATTGGGTAGCCAGTGCTTCTGAAAACCTTCGGCTGGTCGTTCGCGATTACCGCGATCGGCCTGGTCGCGGCGGTCTTCTACGGGGGGTGGGAGGGCTTCGGCATCGTCGCGATCCTCTCCATCCTCGAGATCTCGCTGTCGTTCGACAACGCGGTGGTCAACGCCGGAATCCTGAAGAAGATGTCCGCCTTCTGGCAGAAGATCTTCCTCACGATCGGTGTCCTCATCGCGGTCTTCGGCATGCGGCTGGTCTTCCCGGTCGTGATCGTCGCCGTCACCGCGAAGATCGGCCCCATCGACGCGGTCGACCTCGCACTCAACAACAAGGACCACTACCAGGAACTGGTCACCGACGCGCACCCGGCGATCGCCGCCTTCGGTGGCATGTTCCTGCTGATGATCTTCCTCGACTTCATCTTCGAGGACCGGGACATCCAGTGGCTGCGCTGGATCGAGCGCCCGCTGGCCAAGCTCGGCAAGGTCGACATGCTGTCGGTCTGCATCGCCCTGATCGTCCTGCTGATCACCGCGTTCACCTTCGCGACCAACGCCCACCAGCACGGCGGCGGCCACGCCGACAAGGCGCAGACGGTGCTGATCTCCGGCATCGCCGGCCTGATCACGTACATGGTCGTCGGTGGGCTCTCCGGCTTCTTCGAGGACCGCCTCGAAGCCGAGGAGGAACGCGAGCACGAGGAGGACGAAGAGGCGGAACGCAGCGGCAAGAAGCGCCCGCCGATCGTCCTGGCGGGCCAGGCCGCGTTCTTCATGTTCCTGTACCTCGAAGTCCTGGACGCGTCCTTCTCCTTCGACGGCGTGATCGGCGCGTTCGCCGTCACCAACGACATCGTGCTCATGGCCCTCGGCCTCGGTATCGGCGCGATGTACGTCCGTTCGCTCACCGTCTACCTGGTCCGCCAGGGCACGCTCGACGACTACGTCTACCTGGAGCACGGCGCGCACTACCCGAACACCACCAGGACCGCACCGGCCACGGCGAACCCCGTCACCGGACCGGACACGTACTGCGCGGCCTGGACCGGCAACGACACCAGCCACA
>NZ_JBSFLV010000259.1:0-6646 GCF_053599215.1 Streptomyces sp. NPDC001002
CGCGTGTGTCGCATCGGGACGTGGCGCAGCTTGGTAGCGCACTTGACTGGGGGTCAAGGGGTCGCAGGTTCAAATCCTGTCGTCCCGACTCTGTGGAGTCGTAGGTTCAGGGGCCGTACCGGAATCATCCGGGACGGCCCCTCGATCTTTTCCGGGGGATGGGTACGGGGACCGCTCCGGCCGGTCAGAAGCCGGCCGCTCGGGCCGCCGTGTACACCTCGGCGGACACGTCCTTCAGTTCCTGCGCGTCGCGTGCGGCCCAGGAGAGGTCGACCAGGAACTCGTCGAGGCCGATCCCGTCGTACGCCATGAGGTCGGTGACGATCTGCTCGACGTCGCCCTGGAAGGGGCGGCGGTCCGGGCCCTCGTATCGCTTGGCGGTGTAGTCCGGGTTGACGCGGACCACCGTGCGCAGTGGCAGGGTGCGGCCCCGTTCGGCGGCTAGGTTCTGCAACCGGCGCCAGCCCTCGGCCACTTGGGCGGGGCCGTCGGCGTACGGCAGCCAGCCGTCGGCGTGGTCGACGAGTCGGCGCATCGCGCGCGGGCTGTTGGCCGGCACCAGGATCGGGATCGGGCGGGCCGGCTTCGGGCCGACCACGGCCGAGGCGATCCTGGTGATCGGGCCTTCCTCGTAGACGACCGGGTCCGGGCCCCACACCGCCCGGCACACCTCGAACACCTCGTCCATGACCTTGCCGCGCTCCTCGAACGGGCGTACTCCGGCGGCCGCGTACTCGTCGAGGGACCAGCCGCTGCCCAGGCCCGCGACCACCCGGCCGCCGCTCGCCGCGTCCAACGTGGCCAGCGACTTGGCCAGTTGGAAGGGGATGTGCAGCGGGGCCACCAGTACGGCGGTGCCCAGCTCGGCCCGCTCGGTGGCCGCCGCGGCGAGGGTCAGCGTGACCAGCGGCTCGGCCACGCCCCGGTAGGCGTCGGGCCAGGGCAGGCCCGGGACGCCGTACAGGGGCTGGGTCTCGGGTTCCGGGAACAGGGCGCGTTCGTACACCCAGAGGCTGTCGTATCCGATCTCTTCGGCGGCGCGTGCCACATCGGGCACGTCCTTGCCGAGGTCGTACTGCCGATTCTGCGGGAGACCGATGCCGAGCCGGGTCATGCCGGTGTGCTCCTTCGTCATTGGTTGCGCGATCAGATGAGAGGCCGCGGTCCACGGCAGCGCTCCGGCGGGTGACGCGTGGCCTGGGGCTGCGCGCGTCACCCGCCGGGGGAGGAGCGGTCAGTGCTTGTTGACGGCCGAGGCCCAGTCGAAGTTCACGCCCATGTCGGAGTACATCTTCGAGTAGCCGACGAAGCAGTTGAACGTCGTGACCTTGCCGTTCTTCAGGTACCAGAAGTCGGCGGTCGGGGCGTCGACCTTCTGGCCCTTGCCCTTGACGACGCCACCCGTCGGCGCCTGGAGCTGACCGTCGAACGTGCCCTGGATCGACAGCTCGATGCTGACGGTGTCGCCGTTCACGGTGATGCGCTTGAGCTCGCGGTGGACATCGGAGAAGAGGCCCTTCATGTACGGCAGTACGGCGCCGAGCGCCTCTCCCCGGTAGGCCACGCCGGGGACCATGTCGTTGAAGACGCCGTCCTTGGTGAAGCTGTTGACGAAGGTCGGCACGTCGATGTGGTTGCCCTCCGCCACGTAGTAGTCGCGCAGGACGATCGCGAGGTTGGCCTTCTCGTGCTTGGTCAGGTGCCGGTCGGTGAGCGGCAGCTTCGCCAGTTCGCGAGCGGTCAGGGGGGCGGGGGCCGCCGTACTGCCATGGGTCGAAGCGGTGTTGGGGGAAGAGCTCGCGGCCTGGGACGGCAGCGCGGCGATGGTGAGACCACCCAGGACAGCTATCGCGGTCGCGGCGGTGATCGACTTCCGGCTGAGCAGCTTCATGACGTGTTCCTTCAGGTTGGTTCTCGGGAGCAGGGATCCGTCGCAACGGGCCCTGCCGGGCTCTTGGTAAATCAAACGCTCGCTTGAGATTATGAACGGACGCGCAAGCTGTCAAGCGACTGTTTGAAATGTGTGGTCGCGCGGTCCCGGGGGTGTGGGTGCGGAGGGTGGGGATCGTTTGACGATCTACTTAAACATCTGATTGAATTGATGCGTGATGTCGGTGAAGAAGACGGACCTGCGCCGAGAGGCCGGTCAGCGCACGCGGGACGGCCTGCAGACGGCCGCCCTGGAACTGCTCGCGCAACGGGGCCAGGAGGGCGTGACACTCCGCGAGATCACGGAGCGCGCCGGAGCCAATGTCGCCGCGGTGAGCTACCACTTCGGGTCGCTGAAGGCGCTGTGCGACTCGGCGATCGAGCACGCGCTGGAGCGGTATCTGGACGCGCAGATGCTGGCCCTGGACTCCCTCGGGCCCGCCGCGACACTCCAGGAGTTGGCGACCGCCTTCGCCCGGCCGATGATGCGCGCGCTGGCGGCCGGCGGCGAGGACCTGGCCGTGATGCGGACCGTGGCGCGCGTCGGCATCGAGCCGCCCCAGGGGTGGGAGCGGCTGAACGAGAAGTTCGACCTCAGTCGCCGCATGGCCCTCCGGGTGCTGACGCCGAACCTTCCGGATGTCGGCGAGGAGGAGCTGATCTTCCGTACGCGCTGCGCGGCCGGCCTGCTGAACTGGCTCGCCCTGGCGCCGATCGGTGCCGAGCTGGCCACCCTGTCCGCCGAGCAGATCGAGCGGCAGCTGGTTCCTGTGGTGACGGGGGCGTTTCGCGGGGATGCGGCGCCCGTCGGCTGAGCGGGCCAGGCGCACCTTCAAGAGGCTTCCGCGGGCGTGCGTAACCGCGTTCGTGTTTGACAAGCGTCTCTCAATAAATGAAACTGAATTCACCTTCACTGATGGTGGTTCATGACGATCGGAGAGACCATGCCTGACACGCCTTCCGCGCCGGTGATCCCGCTGCCCATCGCCACCCGCGTCTCGCCGCCCGACCTCGCCGACAGCACCCTGCTGGACATCGACCCGGAGCCGCAGATGTCCCTCGGTGAGGTCGAGGTGGACGTCCGTGACGACATCACCTACAAGACCGTCGAGCTGCCCGATGGGGAGTCGCGCGAGCTGAAGTACGACATCGTGCGGCCCGCCACCGACGAGCGACTGCCGCTGGTCGTCTACCTTCCCGGGGGCGCGTTCCTGCGGTGCAACAAGGTCATGGCCTTCGATCTGCGCCGGCATGTCGCCGAGTCTGGCTTCGTCGTCGCCAGCGTCGAATACCGTGTCGCGCCCGACGGCGCCACCTACCACGACACCATCCACGACGTCCGCGCCGCTGTCGCCCATCTGCGCCTGCACGCCGACGAGTTCGGGATCGACCCGAGTGCGGTCGCCGTGTGGGGGGAGTCGGCCGGCGGTCATGTGGCGGCGCTGACGGGCACCACGAACGGTCTCGCCGAGTTCGCCGAGGGCTCCGACCCGTCCCCGCTGGGACAGGTGCAGGCCGTGGTCGACGGTTTCGGCAGCTCCCAACTCTCCGCGATCGCCGATGACTTCGACGAGGAGGCCCAGCTCCACTACCGGCACAAGCCCACCCACTTCTCGGCCTACCTCGGCAAGCCCGGCGCGCTGTTCTCCGACATCCCCGACGCGGTGCGTGCCGCGGATCCGGCCGCCTACGCGACCGCTTCGGCACCGCCGTTCCTGCTCCTGCACGGCAGCGCTGACGTGATGGTCTCCCCGTCCCAGACGCAGCACGTGCACCAGGCACTGCTCGCCGCCGGGGCCGACAGCACCCGTTACGTCCTGAACGGCGCCAACCACGGCGATGTCGCGTTCCTCGGACTCGTCGGCAGCGGCCTGCCCTGGTCCTCGGCCACCACGATGGGCATCGTCACCGAGTTCCTGCACCGCCATCTCGACCGCGCCGAGGCGTCGGCGTAGAACCGTCCGGCCGCGCCCAACTCCCTGAAGTGGGGCGGCCGGTCGGGAAGACAGCTCCTTTCCTGGGTCGTTGAATGCTCTGGCGCGGTCGGTGTGTGGCCATCCGAGGCGTGACCGCCCACAGGCTGGTCCGAGCGGGGAAGAGTGGTGATCACGCGATGCGGGCGGTGCGGTTCCACGAGTACGGCGGGATCGATGTGCTGCGGGTGGAGGAGGTCGAGCGGCCGGTGCCCGGCGCCGGGCAGGTGTTGGTCGAGGTCCGCGCGGCCGGGATCCAGCCCGGCGAGGTGATGATCCGCGAGGGCGCGCGGCACGGACGCTGGCCCTCGACGTTCCCCTCCGGGCAGGGCAGCGATCTGGCCGGCGTCGTCGTGGAGGCCGGCCCGCAAGTGCGGGGCTTCGCTGTGGGCGACGAGGTGCTGGGCTTCACCCACAACAGGGCGAGCCACGCGGAGTTCGTCGTGGCCGACGACGTACAGCTGGTCTCGCGTCCGGAAGGGCTGCCGTGGGATGTGGCCGGGGCGCTGTACGTGGCCGGTACGACGGCATACGCCACCGTGTTCGCGGTGGACCCCGGTCCGGCCGACACGGTCGTCGTGTCCGGTGCGGCGGGCGGTGTCGGGTCCCTTGCCGTGCAGCTCGCGCGGCGCCGCGGTGCCACGGTGATCGGGGTGGCGAGCGAGCGCAACCACGCCTGGCTGAAGGAGCGCGGTGTCGTCCCGGTCGCTTACGGGAAGGGCGTGGCCGAACGGGTCCGGCAGGCCGCAGGAGGCCAAGTGGACGCGTTCATCGACACGTTCGGCGACGGATACGTGGACCTGGCCGTGGAGTTGGGCGTGCGGCCCGAGCGGATCAACACGATCCGCGACTGGGAGGCCGCGGCCAGGGTCGGGGCCAATACCTACGGCGAAGGCGCGGCGGCGTGCGCGGTCGTCGTGGGTGAACTGGCCCGACTCGCCGCGCGCGGCGAGCTGGAGGTGCCGATCGCCCGCACCTACCCCCTGGAGCAAGTGCGGGACGCGTACCGCGAGTTGGAAGGGCACCACACGCAGGGCAAGATCGTGCTCCGGCCCTGAGCTCGGCCGGCCCGGTGTCCGGTCAGGGCCTGACCAGCAGTTGGAAGTCGAACGCGTACCGGGACGCCCGGTAGATGTGCGCCCCGTACTCGACCGGCCGGCCGGTGTCGTCGTACGCCGTGCGCTGCATGGTCAGCAGGGCGGTGCCCGCCTTCTCGTCGAGGCGGGTCGCCTCCTCCGGGGTGGCGGAGCGGGCGCCGATGGTCTGGCGGGCGCTGTGCAGGGTGATGCCGGCGGTGCGCATCATGCGGTACAGGCCGGTCGACTCCAGCCGGGCGCTGTCCAGTTCGAGGAGGTTGGCGGGCAGGTAGTTGCAGAGGAAGGCGACCGGCTGGCCGTGGGTGCAGCGCAGCCGTTCCAGGGCGACGACCTCGCTGCCCTCGGCGATGCCGAGCGCGGCGGCGACGTCCGGGGTCGCCGTGACGCGCTCGTTGCGCAGCACCTCGGTGGTCGGTCCCTGGCCCGCCGCCTCCAAGTCGTCGTAGAGACTGCTGAGTTCCAGCGGTCGCTTGACCTGGCTGTGCACCACCTGGGTGCCCACCCCGCGGCGGCGCACCAACAGGCCCTTGTCGACCAGGGACTGGATGGCCTGGCGGACGGTGGGTCTGGACAGGCCCAGGCGCATCGAGAGATCGATCTCGTTGCCCAGGAGATTGCCCGGGGCGAGGATCCCGTGCTCGATCGCCGCCTCCAGCTGCTGTGCGAGCTGGTAGTAGAGCGGCACCGGACTGCCCCGGTCCAGGGCGAAGTCCAGCGAGTGGAGCGCGGGGGCGGTCATGGCACGTGCGGGGTCGCCGGCCTTGGCCATGGAGGTACCTCCCTCGAAAGAGATCTGACGGCAGGTCAGGAGTGGCTGGGGAAACCGAGGTTGATGCCCGCGTCGGCCGGGTCCGGCCAGCGCGTGGTGATGACCTTCCCCTGGGTGTAGAAGGCGATGCCGTCATTGCCGTAGACGTGCAGGTCGCCGAAGAGGGAGTCCTTCCAGCCGCCGAAGGAGTGGTAGCCGACCGGTACCGGGATCGGCACGTTCACGCCGACCATGCCCGCCTTGACCTCCAGCTGGAAGCGGCGGGCGGCGCCGCCGTCACGGGTGAAGATCGCGGTGCCGTTGCCCCAACGCGAGTCGTTGATCAGCTTGATGGCCTCGTCGTACGAGTCCGCGCGGACCACCACGAGGACCGGGCCGAAGATCTCGTCCTTGTACGCGTCCGCCGTCAGCGGCACCCGGTCAAGGAGCGACACTCCGAGGAAGAAGCCGTCCTCGTGGCCCTCGACCGAGTAGCCGGTGCCGTCGACGACGACCTCGGCGCCCTGCTCGGCGGCCGACGTCACGTACGAGGCGACCTTGTCGCGGTGCTCGCGGGTGATCAGCGGGCCCATCTCGGAGGCCGGGTCGTTGCCGGGGCCGATGCGCAGCTTGCCGGCGCGCTCGGCGATCTTGGCGACCAGCTCGTCGCCGGTGTCACCGACGGCGACCACGACGGACACGGCCATGCAGCGCTCGCCGGCCGAGCCGTAGGCCGCGTTGATCGCCTGGTCGGCGGCGAAGTCCAGGTCGGCGTCGGGCAGGACGAGCATGTGGTTCTTGGCGCCGCCCAGGGCCTGCACGCGCTTGAGGGGGTTGCGGGAGAGGAACAGGCCGAAGACCGGGGGCTTGGTCTGGAGCATCTCCAGGCGCCCTCCGTC
>NZ_JBSFLV010000260.1:0-6619 GCF_053599215.1 Streptomyces sp. NPDC001002
GTGCCCGAGCTCGTGACGCCGCTCCTGCACGCGGTCGCGGCCACCGCCGCCACCGCGGCCGCGCCGCCTCCGATGAACGTACGCCGTTGCATGTGCCCGTGTTGGGTGCTGGTCCTGGCGTCGCTGTGTTGCAGTTCGCGTCGTTCGGCTTCGACGCGTCAGTGCTGGATGTGGCGGTGACCCTCACGTCGGGTGCTGAGCTGGTCGTGGCCACCGATGAACAGCGCGCAGACGCAGGGCTGTTGGCTCAGTTGGTGCGTTCGCGGGGTGTGCGGTCGGCGAGTGTGGTGCCCTCGTTGCTGGCCGCTCTGGAGCCGGGCGACTTCGTCGGGTTGTCGACGGTGTTGGTGGGTGCGGAGCCGATCACGGCGGGTCAGGTGGAGGTGTGGTCGGCGGGCCGGCGGTTGGTGAACACCTATGGTCCGACCGAGGCGACCGTGATGGTGACCACCGGCGCGGTGGAGGCCGGCGGCACAGAGGTGCCGATGGGGTCGGCGAATGCCGATACCCGTCTGTATGTGCTGGACGACGCCCTTCGGCCGGTGCCGGTGGGTGTGGCGGGTGAGTTGTACATCGCCGGGGTCCAGCTCGCGCGTGGCTATGTGGGCCGTCCGGGTCTGACGGGTGAGCGTTTCGTGGCGTGTCCCTTCGAGCCGGGCCGGCGGATGTACCGCACGGGTGACCGTGTGCGGTGGACGGCGGACGGTCAGTTGGTCTTCGCAGGGCGTGTGGATGAGCAGGTCAAGATCCGCGGCTTCCGTATCGAGCCGGGCGAGGTGCAGGCCGTCCTGGGCGCGCACCCGGACCTGTCCCAGGCCGCGGTCGTCGTACGCGAGGACACACCGGGCGACAAGCGCCTCGTCGCCTACGTCGTTCCGGCCGAGGGCATCGACGGTCTGGCGGAGTCGGTGCAGGCGTACGCGGCCGATCGTCTGCCTGCCTACATGGTGCCGTCGGCGGTGGTCGAGCTGGCTGTGCTGCCGTTGACGGCGAACGGCAAGCTGGACCGTGCCGCCCTGCCGGCCCCGGATTTGACGCACGTGTCCGGTCGGGCGCCGGTGACGGTGCAGGAGGAGTTGCTGTGCCAGGCGTTCGCCGAGGTGCTCGGCGTGCCCTCCGTGGGTATGGACGACGACTTCTTCGCGCTGGGCGGTCACTCGCTCCTGGCCACCCGCCTCGTCAGCCGGGTGCGGGCGGTGCTCGGTGTGGAGCTGCCGATTCGGGTGCTGTTCGACGCGCCGACTCCGGCGGGCAGTGCCGCCTGGCTGGGGCAGGCCGCTCCGGGGCGTTCGGCGTTGGTGGCGCGGTCGCGTCCGGAGCGGGTGCCGTTGTCGTTCGCTCAGCAAAGGCTTTGGTTCTTGGGGCAGTTGGAGGGTCCGAGTGCGACGTACAACATTCCGTTGGCGGTGCGGCTGGCGGGTGTGCTGGACCGTGACGCGTTGGAGTCGGCGCTGAGGGATGTGATCGGTCGGCACGAGGTGTTGCGGACGGTGTTCCCGGCCGTGGACGGTCGGGCCGCTCAACAGGTCCTCGGCATCGACGAGTTCGACTTCGAGCTGTCGTACTCCGAAGTGACCGCCTCGGACCTCGACGCGGAGGTCGTGCGCGCGGCCGGTAGGGCGTTCGATCTGGCCAGCGAGATCCCGGTACGGGCATGGCTGTTCGGTGTGGGGCCGGAGGAGCACGTGCTCGTTCTGGTGGTCCATCACATCGCGGCCGACGGCTGGTCGATGGGGCCGCTGGCGCGGGATCTGTCGACGGCGTACGAGGCGCGGTGCGCGGGTCGGGCCCCGGAGTGGATGCCGTTGCCGGTGCAGTACGCGGACTACGCGCTGTGGCAGCGGGAGCTGCTCGGTGAGGAGAGCGACCCGGACAGCGTGCTCGCCCAGCAAGCGAAGTATTGGCGGGGTGCCTTGGCCGGGGCGCCGGAGGAGTTGACGCTGCCGATGGATCGGTCGCGTCCGGCGACGGCTTCTCACCGTGGGCATGTCGCCGCGCTGGAGATTCCGGCGGAGGTGCATGAGCGGCTGCTCGCGGTGGCCCGGGAGCGTGGGGTGACCCTGTTCATGGCCGTGCAGGCCGCCCTGGCCGTGCTGTTGTCGAAGCTCGGCGCGGGGGACGACATCCCCATCGGGTCCACGATCGCCGGGCGGACGGACGAGGCGGTCGACGACCTTGTGGGCTTCTTCGTCAACACCCTTGTCCTGCGTACGGACTTGAGTGGTGATCCGACGCTGGCCGAGATCCTGGACCGGGTCCGGGAAACGGGACTGGAGGCCTACGCCCACCAGGATGTGCCGTTCGAGAGGCTCGTCGAGGAGCTCGCGCCCGCTCGCTCGCTGGCCCGCCACCCCCTCTTCCAGGTCATGCTCACCGTGCACAACACCGCCCAGACGGGCAGTGGGCCGGCCCTCGAACTGCCCGGACTGCATGTCTCGTCGCTGGCCTCGGGGGTCGGCGCCGCCAAGTTCGATCTGGATGTCAGTCTGGGAGAAGCGGTAGACGAGCAGGGCGCGCCGGCCGGGTTGCACGGGTCGGTCATCGCCGCCGCGGACCTGTTCGACCCGGAGACAACCGAGTGGATCACCGGGCTGCTGGGCCTGGTGCTGCGAGCCCTGGCCATGCAACCGGAGCTACCCGCACGCCAGTTGGACCTGCTGGACGAGGCCGCGTACCGCCGCGTCCTGGAGGAGTGGAACGACACCGCCGCTCCGGTCCCGGCCGCCCCGGTGTTCCGGCTGTTCGAGCAGCGGGCCGCCCGCACACCCGGCGCCGCCGCGGTGCTCTGCGCTGAGAACCAGCTGAGCTACGCCGAGTTGAACGCGCGGGCCAACCGGCTGGCGCGAAAGCTCGTCCGGCACGGCGTCGGGCCGGAATCCCTGGTGGCGGTCTGCATGGAGCGCTCCGCCGACCTGGTGGTGGCCCTGCTCGCCGTACTCAAGACGGGGGGCGCCTATCTGCCCCTCGACCCGGAATATCCGCGCGAGCGCGTCGAGTTCGTCCTCGGCGACGCCCGTCCCGCCCTGCTGCTCACCACCCGGCAAGTGATGGACCGGCCGGAGGGCCTGCCGTCGGTGGCCGACGCGGAACCGCTGATCGTGGACGACCCGCGCACCGCGGCGGACCTCGCGGCCCTGGACGGCGCCAACCTCACTGACGCAGAGCGCACCGCCGCCCCGACCCGGGACCACCCGGCGTACGTGATCTACACGTCCGGTTCCAGTGGGCGGCCCAAGGGAGTCGTCGTACCGCACGGCGCTCTGGCGAACTTCGTCGCCGCGATGGGGGACCGGCTCGCGCTCGCTCCCGCCGACCGGCTGCTCGCGGTCACCACCGTGGCTTTCGACATCCATGTGCTGGAAATTCACGTGCCGTTGCTGGCCGGCGCGGGGGTCGTCGTCGCGGATGACGCGGCGGTGCGCGACCCCCAGACCGTCGCCGAACTCATCGACCGGTTCGGGGTGACGGTCATGCAGGCCACGCCCGCGTTGTGGCAGTCCCTGCTGGCCGGGCACGCCGAGGCCGTACGAGGACTGCGGGTGCTCGTCGGCGGTGAGGCGCTGCCGTCCGCACTGGCCGCACGCCTGGTCGAGGTCGGCCGGTCGGTCACCAACCTCTACGGTCCGACCGAGGCGACCGTGTGGGCCACCCTGGCCGACCTCGACGAGGACCGGCTCGCACCCGTCCCCATCGGCGGCCCGCTGTGGAACACCCGGGTCTTCGTCCTGGACGCCGGACTGTGTCCGGTACCGGTCGGCGTGGCCGGTGAACTGTACGTGGCCGGACCGCAGTTGGCCCGCGGCTACCTGGGCCGGCCCGACCTGACGGCGGAGCGCTTCGTGGCCTGCCCGTTCGGCGGGGCAGGGGAGCGGATGTACCGCACCGGGGATGTGGTGCGGTGGCGTGCGGACGGCACGCTGGAATTCCTCGGACGCGCCGACGACCAGGTCAAGATCCGCGGCTTCCGTATTGAACTCGGCGAGGTGGAGGCGGCGTTGGCCACCCACACCCTCGTGGACCGGGCGGCGGCGGTGGTACGCGAGGACGTCCCGGGCGACCGACGCCTCGTCGGCTATGTCGTACCGACGACGGGTACCGGCACGCACTCCGCTGCCCACACGGCTGCGGAGCTCCGCACGCACCTGGCCGGGCTGCTGCCCGCATACATGGTCCCCTCGGCGGTGGTACTGCTCGACGCGCTGCCGTTGACGGCCAACGGGAAACTGGACCGCAAGGCCCTACCGGCACCGGAGTACACCCGCGCCCCGGGCCGTGCCCCGGCCACGGTGCGGGAAGAGCTGCTGTGCCAGACGTTCGCCGAAGTCCTCGACGTGCCCTCCGTCGGTGTGGACGACGACTTCTTCGCGCTTGGCGGCCACTCGCTGCTCGCGGTCTCCCTGGTCGAGCGCCTGCGGGCTCGCGGCCTGTCCGTGCCCGTACGGGCCCTGTTCGCCACACCGACCCCAGCCGCCCTGGCCGCCGTAGCCGAGTCCGGCCTGACCGAGATACCGCCCAACCGCATCCCGGAGGGTGCGCAGCACCTCACGCCCGACATGCTGCCGCTGGTCGATCTGGACGAGACGGAGATCGCGCGGATCGTGGAGGCGGTGCCGGGCGGCGCGGCCAACGTGGCGGACATCTACCCCCTGGCCCCGCTCCAAGAGGGCATCTTCTTCCACCACTTGATGGCCGACCAGGACGGCGCGGACGTCTACGTGCTGCCCATGGTTCTGGGCTTCGACTCCCGCCGGCGACTGGACGCACTGCTGGACGCGCTGCGTCAGGTGGTGGACCGGCATGACGTCTACCGGACCGCGATCGTGTGGGACGGCCTGCGCGAACCGGTGCAAGTGGTCGCTCGCCACGTCGAGTTGCCGGTCCACGAGGTGACTCTCGTCGCCGACCCCGACGGTCCGGACGCGGCCGAACAACTGCTGGCCCTGGGCGGCTCGCGCATGGACCCGGCCCGAGCGCCCCTCCTGACTGTGCATGTCGCGGCCCAACCGGGCGGCGACGGAGGGTGGCTGGCGCTGCTGCGCCTCCACCACCTCGTCCAGGACCACACCGCGCTCGACGTACTGCTCGACGAACTGCGCGCCTTCTTGTCCGGCCGCGCAGACGAACTGCCCGAGCCGCTGCCGTTCCGCGAGCTGGTCGCGCAGGCCCGCCTCGGCGTTTCCCGCGAGGAACACGAACGCCACTTCGCCGGCCTGCTCGGCGACGTCACCGAGACCACCGCGCCGTACGACCTGATGGACGTGCACGGTGACGGCGACGACGTGGATCGCGCCCAACTGTGGCTGGACGACGGCCTGTCGGAGCGACTGCGCGAACTGGCCCGGTCGGCCGCCGTGAGCCCGGCGACCGTGTTCCATCTGGCATGGGCCCGAGTTCTCGCGGTCCTCTCGGGTCGCGAGGACGTCGTGTTCGGCACCGTCCTGCTCGGACGGATGAACGCCGGGACCGACGCGGGCCGCGTTCTGGGCCCGTTCATGAACACCCTTCCGGTACGGGTCCGTGTCGCCGGAAAGGGAGTCGGCGAGTCCCTCACCGCCTTGCGGCACCAACTCGCCGACCTACTGGCCCACGAACACGCTCCCCTCACGGTCGCGCAAGCGGCGAGCGGAGTCGCGGGCGGCAGCCCCCTGTTCACCTCGATCTTCAACTACCGGCACAGCGGCCCCCGGCACGACCCCGGTCCCACCGCCGACGCGTTCGGCGGCATCCGCCCCATGATGTCCCGCGAACGCACCAACTACCCCGTCGCTGTCTCCGTCGACGACTTCGGTGAACGCTTCCAACTCACCGTTGACGCTCTCGACCCAGCCGCCCCGGAACAGGTCTGCACCCTCCTGCACACCTGCCTCGACAACCTGCTCACCGCACTGGAACAAGCCCCGGACACCCCGCTCGACGCGGTGCAGACCCTGGACAGCCCCACCCGACAGCACCTGCTGACCGAGTGGAACCGAACCGCCCAGGACATTCCGGCGGCGACGATTCCGGAGTTGTTCGGTGGGGTGGTGGAGCGGTCGGTTGGTGCGCCGGCGGTGGTGTGGGGTGAGGGTTTCTTGTCCTACGGCGAGTTGGATGAGCGGTCGAGTCGGTTGGCGCGGTTGTTGTCGGCGCGGGGTGTGGGTGCCGAGTCGGTGGTGGCCGTAGTGATGGATCACGGTGTGGATCTGGTGGTGTCGTTCCTGGCGGTGTTGAAGGCAGGTGCGGCGGTGTTGCCGGTTGATCCGGCGCATCCGAGTGAGCGGGTTGCGTTCATGCTCGACGACGCGCGTCCGGTGTGTGTGATCACCACGCCTGAGCAACAGCGGCAGCTGCCGGTCGATGTGCCGGTCATTGTCTTGAACGACCCTGATGTCGAGGCGGAGTTGGCCGGTCTGGAGGCCTCGTCGGCAGGAGACGCGAACTTCTCCGCTTCGGGCGCGGCGTATGTGATCTACACGTCGGGGTCGACGGGTCGGCCCAAGGGTGTGGTGGTGTCGCATGCCGGGGTGGCGAGTCTGGTGGCGGCGCAAGCTGAGGGCTTGGCGGTTTCACCGTCGAGCAGGGTCCTTCAGTTCGCGTCGGTGGGCTTCGACGCGGTGATGTGGGAACTGGTCATGGCCCT
>NZ_JBSFLV010000261.1:0-6551 GCF_053599215.1 Streptomyces sp. NPDC001002
GAGCGCGGGGTGCGGTGCGACGGGGGCAGCGCCGGGCAGACGGTCCGCGCGTGGGTGATGACGAGGTGCGGCTTGACGCCGAAGAACGCCGGTTCCCACAGCACCAGGTCGGCGAGCTTGCCGGTCTCGACCGACCCGATCTCGTGGGCGAGGCCCTGCGCGAGCGCGGGGTTGATCGTGTACTTGGCGACATAGCGACGTACCCGATGGTTGTCGGCCCGTCCGTCACCGGGCAGCGCGCCCCGGCGCCGTTTCATGACGTGCGCGGTCTGCCAGGTCCGCAGGATCACCTCGCCGACCCGCCCCATGGCCTGCGCGTCGGAGGAGATGATCGAGATCGCGCCGAGGTCGTGGAGGATGTCCTCCGCGCCGATGGTGGAGGGGCGGATGCGGGACTCGGCGAAGGCCAGGTCCTCGGGGACGGCCGGGTTGAGGTGGTGGCAGACCATCAGCATGTCGAGGTGTTCCTCGGCGGTGTTGACGGTGTAGGGCCGCGTCGGGTTGGTCGAGCTGGGCAGCACGTGCGGCTCGGAGACCACGGTCATGATGTCCGGCGCGTGCCCGCCGCCCGCACCCTCGGTGTGGTACGCGTGGATGCCGCGTCCGGCGATCGCGGCGAGGGTGTCGCCGACGAACCCGGCCTCGTTCAACGTGTCGGTGTGGATGGCGACTTGGATGCCCGTACGGTCGGCGACGGTCAGGGACGCGTCGATGACGGCCGGGGTCGAGCCCCAGTCCTCGTGCAGCTTGAGCCCGAGGGCGCCGCCGCGGATCTGGGACATCATCGCGTCGTGCGAGACGGTGTTGCCCTTGCCGAGGAAGCCGATGTTGAGCGGGTACTGCTCCATCGCCGCCATCATCCGGGCCAGATGCCAGGGGCCAGGCGTCACGGTCGTCGCCTTGGACCCCTCGGCGGGGCCGGTGCCGCCGCCGACCAGGGTGGTGACGCCGGCGGACAGCGCCTCGTCGGCGATCTGCGGGCAGATGAAGTGGACGTGCGCGTCGACCGCGCCGGCCGTCAGGATCCGTCCGTTGCCCGCGATGACCTCGGTCTCGGGGCCGATCACCAGATCGGGGTGGATGCCGTCCATGGTGTCGGGGTTGCCGGCCTTGCCGATGCCGGTGATGCGTCCGTCGCGGATGCCGATGTCGGCCTTGACGACGCCCCAGTGGTCGACGACGACGGCGCCGGTGATGATCGTGTCCGGGGTGCCGTCTGCGCGCGTAGCACGCGCCTGGCCCATGGACTCGCGGATGACCTTGCCGCCGCCGAACACCGCCTCGTCGCCCGCGAGTCCGGGGCCGCCGCTGCGGTCCTCCTCGATCTCGATCAGCAGGTCGGTGTCGGCGAGCCGGATGCGGTCGCCGGTGGTCGGGCCGAACAGGTCCGCGTACGCGGCGCGGGAGATCTCAGGCATCGAGGGCACCTCCGGTCTCCCCGCGCAGCCCGGGCACGACACGGGCGCCGGCGAGCGGGACGAGTTCGACGTCGACGGGGATCCCGGGTTCGAAGCGCACGGCCGTACCGGCGGCGATGTTCAGCCGCCTGCCGCGGGCGGCGGCGCGGTCGAATTCCAGGCCGGGATTGGCCTCGGCGAAGTGGTAGTGGGAGCCGACCTGGACGGGCCGGTCGGCGGCGTTGAGGACGGTCAGCGAGGTGACCTCGCGGCCCGCGTTGTAGACGATCGGGTCGTCCGCGAACAGGATCTCGCCGGGAATCATCGAGGCCTCCTACACGATCGGGTCGTGGACGGTGACGAGCTTGGTGCCGTCCGGGAAGGTCGCCTCCACCTGGACGTCGTGGATCATCTCGGGGATGCCCGCCATGACGTCGTCGCGGGTCAGCAACTTGCGCCCGGAGGACATGAGTTCGGCGACCGTACGGCCGTCACGCGCGCCTTCGAGGATGTGCGACGTGATGAGGGCGACCGCCTCGGGGTGGTTCAGCTTCAGACCACGGGCCCGGCGCTTCTCGGCCACGTCGGCCGCCACGTGGATCAGCAGCCTCTCTTGCTCGTGCGGGGTCAGTTGCACGTCCCACCTCACAGTCCTCGCTCCGGACCGTGCGGGGTCCGGTTGCCTCGGCCACGCGGGCAAAGTCCCTGGTGGCGTGGTTCGGCAGGCTAGTTGGACCGAGTTTCAGGCAAGTTAACCGAGCTGTGATCTCTCAGGCGGTGGTCCGCGTGTCGGACATGCTCATCAACGCCCGTAGACCGTCCTGGAGCACCGAGACGGGGGCCGCCCCGAAGAGGCACTGCTGGGCGATGAACCCCTGGACCATGGCGATCACCGTCCGGGTGACGTGCTCGGCGGGCACGTCCGACCGCATCACACCGGACTCCTGGTACGTCCGGAAGACCTCGTCCCAGCTCTCCCGCAGCCCCTCGTAGCCCTGTCGCGTGACGGCCGCCAGCTTCTTGTCGCGGGCCGCCTCCGCCCACACCTGCATGATCAGCCGCGGGAAGCCGGGCTCGCCCTCGATGGTCAACGACGCCCAGACGCCGACCATCCGGCCCAGGACCAGGCCGACCAGTTCGTCCAGCGGCGGGGGCGGACTCTGCCGGGAGACCTCCGCGAAGGCCTCGCGGACCTCCGTCAGTACCTCGGCGGCGATCGCGGTGATGAGCTCCTCCTTGCCGCTGAAGTAGCGGTAGACCGCGCCGGCCGACAGGTCCACCTCCTTGAGCACGTCCTGCATGGACGTGGCATGGAACCCGTTGCGGGCGAAGCAGCGGGCGGCGCCGTCGAGGATCTGCCGGCGGCGGGCGTCGAGGTGTTCCTGGGATACGCGGGCCATGCCTCCAACGTAAAACGAACATTCCTTCTTGACAAGCCGCGGACATCGGGGCGACGGTGGTGCCGCACCTAAAACGAACGATCCTTCTTTTTGATCATGCCGGCGCCTCGCCCGGCTTCCCGAGAGGAATCACTCCCATGTCCACCGCCCCAGCCACCCCCACGAGGGGACACAACCGCCGCATGCTCGCGGTCGTCGTGCTCATCCCCGTGCTCGCCGCTCTGGCGCTGTGGGCCTTCGCCTGGCCCGCCGCCCGCACCGCGCCCCGCGACCTGCCGCTCGGCGTGGCGGGACCCACCGCCGCGACGGCCCAGATGGAGAAGCAACTCGCCCAGCACAAGGGCGCGTTCGAGATCCACCACTACGCCGACGAGGCCGCCGCCCGGGACGCGATCAAGGACCGGACCGTATACGGCGCGGTCGTGGTCACCCCGCAGGGTCCCGAGCTGCTGACCGCGTCGGCGGCGGGCCCGGTCGTCGCCCAGCTGCTGACGCAGGCGGTGACCGAGCAGGCCGCCGCCACCGGCACCGAGGTGAAGACGGTCGACGTCGTGCCCGCCCCCGCCGGTGACCCCAGGGGCGCCGCCCTCGGCGCGAGCGTGCTGCCGCTGGCGCTGGCCGGCATCATCGCGGGTTCCACGGTGACCATGCTCGGATTGCGTGGGATCCGGGCCGCGATCGCGCTCGTCGGTGCCGCCGCCGTGGTGGGCGTCGTCGCCGCCGCGCTCGCGCACAGCTGGCTCGGGGTGCTCACCGGCGACTGGTGGACGGAGGCCGGCACGCTCGGCCTGTCGACACTGGCGGTCGGCGCGGCCGTGGCAGGACTGGCGGCACTGGTCGGGCCCGCCGGCATCGGAGTCGTGGCGTTCTTGATGATGTTCCTCGGCAACCCGTTCTCCGGCGCGGCCTCGGCGCCGCGGATGCTGCCGGAGCCGGTCGGCGCGATCGGCCAGTGGCTGCCGCCGGGGGCGGGTACGACCCTGCTGCGCTCGGTGTCGTTCTTCGACGGCGCGGCGGCGACGGGTCCCGCGCTGACGCTGGCCTGGTGGGCCGCGTTGGGCCTGGGTGCGGTGCTGCTGGGCAACACGCTCAAGTCGCGCGGGAAGTCGCAGGAGGCAGTCGGGGAACGGGAGTTGACCGCCGTCGGCTGACGGCAGGCCGAGCCGGCACAGGACCTTGACGGCAGGCCGGACGACCACAGGACCGACCGCGCATCCCCGCTGTAGCGGAGGGGGTGCGCGGTCTTTCTGTCTGCGCATGCCCAGTGCTCAAAGGTGCCGGTGACTCGCCTAGGACGCGCCGGTCCCCCGGTGGTGCGCCGTGATGCCGAACCGGTGCTGTTCGCGAGGAGCGGACGGGACCTCGTGGACCGTGGAGACGGCGGTGATCACCTGCTCCTCCTCGACGACGGCCGCCGCGTCGAGCTCGGCGAGTCGTTCCAGGTCGGCGGCGGAGACGAGGGCGACCAACGGCTTGCCGTGCCGCGTCACGACGACGCGCTCACCGCCGTACACCACCTTGTTGATCAGATCGGCGAGTTCAGCCCTGGCTTGCGTCACCGGAATCTCGTAGGCCATACCCCATTCTAACGTCATGTACGTCCTGTACATTTTTTACAGAACCAGTCGCCGCAGCAGACGTAGAAGGAGGGGGCACCCATGAGTCGACCCACGGCCCGCCATGTCCTGCCCGAGTTCACCGAGCGCACCAGTTCCGGGGTCCGGACGATGGATCCGTACTCGAAGCTGCTGGAGGAGCGGATCGTCTTTCTCGGGACGCCGGTCGACGACATCTCGGCGAACGACGTGATGGCGCAGTTCATGCACCTCGAGTACCAGGACCCGGACCGGGACATCTCGCTGTACATCAACTCCCCCGGCGGCTCGTTCACCGCGATGTCGGCGATCTACGACACGATGCGGTTCGTCACCTGTGACGTGGAGACCATCTGTCTGGGCCAAGCCGGCTCCTCCGCCGCGGTGTTGCTGGCCGCGGGTACGCCGGGCAAGCGGCTCGCGCTGCCGGGGGCGCGAGTGGTGCTCCATCAGCCCGCCTTCTCCGGGCCCGTTGAGGGACAGGCCAGCGATCTCGCCATCCAGGCCGAGGAGTTGATGCGGACCCGCGATCTGCTGGAGGAGCTGCTGGTACGGCACACCGGCCGCACGGCGGAGCAGGTGCACGAGGACATCGAGCGGGACAACATCCTGGACGCGCAAGGGGCGTTGGAGTACGGCCTGGTGGACCGGATCGTCTCCACCCGCAAGACCACGCTCGTCCCGCCCGCGGGGAGGTGAGCCTCCGGTGCTGCCGCCCGAGCTTCCGCCGCTGCCCGCGTTGACGCGCGCCGAGGGCGAGTTGATCGACCGTTACCTCGACGTGGTCGACCTGCTCGGCCGCATCAACCCGGCGCGGCACGGGGACACCTACGGCGGACTGCGGGCCGCGCAGGCGCTGGTCTCCAAGGCGGCCGAACTACGTGACGCGCTGGCGCTGATGCATCAGCGGGGCGAGGCCGAGGTGCACGCCCCCACCTTGGCGCGGGCGCTGCGGGTGCTGGACGGCGAGCGCCGCACGGCGCGGCTCACGCTGCCGCCGCGCTCCGCCAGTTGACGCAGGCGTGGCCGGTTCGGATGTCCGACGCGTGGTCGGGACGTCCGGACCGGCGGCGAAACGGACCAAATGACGTACCCCCGTTCGGCGGAGTTGCGGCTACTTTTTCGCGACCGTCACGCTTGCGCAACGCGCGTGGTCCGAGGGCCGCATGAGGCGTTCCGATGCTGGTCCGGGGGCCCACGCGGCCCTGGACACCGACCCGAACACAGGGGTGTCCACCCGAACGGGTGAGTGGTGAGTAACCCCACAAATCCCCGATTCCGTTGGGCTTTTCGGACATTCATAGGTCAAGATCCCTGTCTGACGACAAGACCCCGCCGCAGCGGCGGGGCGATCCGGGCGGACGCCGAGTCCTACCGCCGCCCGGATGACAGGTCGACAGGATTGCATCGGTAGGAGTGGAGGACCCAAGCACGACGGGTCGCCGGGACGGTCACGCCATGACCGGGTCGAGCAGCCCTTGGGGTGAAGCCGCGTCAGCGGCCGGGCAACTTTGTCAGCCCGAATCCGACAGGTCATCCTTCACAGGCGGCTGACGAAGGGTTGCGCATGTCTGCGCTCAATCGTGTCCCGTCGCTGATGGCCCGGGCCGGTACGGCCTCCGCTCTCACCATCGCCGCAGTGGGCGGCTCCGTCGTGATCCCGGGTGTCGCCTCCGACGCCGCGGCCGCGACGCCTGCGACCAAGGCACTTCAGATCGCGGCTTCCAAGAAGGGCTCCCCGTACAAGTACGGCGCCACCGGACCACGCCGCTTCGACTGCTCGGGGCTCACGCTGTACTCGTTCAAGAAGGCGGGCAAGAAGCTCCCTCGCACGGCTGCCCAGCAGTACAACAAGACGCACCACATCTCGGCCAAGGGCCGCAAGGCCGGGGACCTCGTGTTCTTCCACTCGGGCTCCAGCGTCTACCACGTCGGCATCTACGCCGGGAAGGGAAAGATCTGGCACGCCCCGAAGACCGGGGACGTGGTGCGGCTGCAGAAGATCTGGACGAAGAGCGTCTGGTACGGCCGGGTCAGCTGACTCTCCCGCGGGGGCGACGGCGATGCGCCACGAACTCACCGGCCGGGGCCACCGGTTCACCACCGACTCCGACACCGAGGTGGTGCTGCGCGGCTACCTCGAATGGGGCGAGGAGATC
>NZ_JBSFLV010000262.1:0-6542 GCF_053599215.1 Streptomyces sp. NPDC001002
TGCAGCGCGCGCACCAACTGGTCCCTGCTGTCCACCTGTCCGTACTCGTCCCCCGGGGCGACGGTGTCGCCGGTGTCCGGGTGCGGACCAGCCCGAGGCCTACGTCCCCCAGTCGGACACCTACATCGAGAAGGACTCCTCGGTCAACGAGGAGGTGGAGCGCCTGCGCCACTCCGCGACCAACTCGCTGCTCACCCGCCGCGACGTCGTCGTGGTCGCCTCGGTCTCCTGCATCTACGGCCTCGGTACTCCGCAGGAGTACGTGGACCGCATGGTCCCCCTCAAGGTCGGCGACGAGATCGACCGCGACCAGCTGCTGCGCCGCTTCGTGGACATCCAGTACACGCGCAACGACCTGGCCTTCACCCGGGGCACCTTCCGCGTCCGCGGCGACACCATCGAGATCTTCCCGGTCTACGAGGAACTGGCCGTCCGCATCGAGATGTTCGGCGACGAGATCGAGGCCCTGTCCACGCTCCACCCGCTCACCGGCGAGATCATCAGCGACGACGAGCACCTCTACGTCTTCCCGGCCTCCCACTACATCGCCGGACCCGAGCGCCTGGAGCGGGCCGCCAACGACATCGAGAAGGAGCTCGGCGAGCGGCTGTCCGAGCTGGAGAAGCAGGGCAAGCTCCTGGAGGCCCAGCGCCTGCGCATGCGTACGACGTACGACCTGGAGATGCTCCGCCAGATCGGCTCCTGCTCCGGTGTCGAGAACTACTCGATGCACTTCGACGGCCGCGAGCCCGGCTCCCCGCCGAACACGCTGATCGACTACTTCCCGGACGACTTCCTGCTCGTCATCGACGAGTCCCACAACACGGTCCCGCAGATCGGCGCCATGTACGAGGGCGACGCCTCCCGCAAGCGCACCCTCGTCGACCACGGCTTCCGCCTGCCCTCCGCCCTGGACAACCGCCCGCTGAAGTGGGAGGAGTTCCAGGAGCGCATCGGACAGACGGTCTATCTGTCGGCGACCCCGGGCAAGTACGAGCTCTCGCGCGCGGACGGCGTGGTCGAGCAGATCATCCGCCCCACCGGCCTCATCGACCCCCAGGTCGTCGTCAAGCCGACCGAGGGTCAGATCGACGACCTGGTGCACGAGATCCGGGGCCGCGTCGAGAAGGACGAGCGCGTCCTGGTCACCACCCTCACCAAGAAGATGGCCGAGGACCTCACGGACTACTTCCTGGAGCTCGGCATCCAGGTCCGCTACCTGCACAGCGACGTCGACACCCTGCGCCGCGTGGAGCTGCTGCGCGAGCTGCGCTCCGGCGAGTTCGACGTGCTGGTCGGCATCAACCTCCTGAGGGAGGGCCTCGACCTGCCCGAGGTGTCCCTGGTGGCGATCCTCGACGCGGACAAGGAAGGCTTCCTGCGCTCCGGCACCTCCCTGATCCAGACCATCGGCCGTGCGGCTCGCAACGTGTCGGGCGAGGTCCACATGTACGCCGACAGGATCACCCCGGCGATGGAGAAGGCCATCGAGGAGACCAACCGCCGCCGGGAGAAGCAGGTCGCGTACAACGAGGAGCGGGGCCTGGATCCCCAGCCGCTGCGCAAGAAGATCAACGACATCGTGGCGCAGATCGCCCGCGAGGACGTCGACACCGAGCAACTGCTCGGCTCCGGGTACCGCAAGGGGAAGGACGGCAAGGGTGCCAAGGCGCCCGTGCCCTCCCTCGGCGGCAAGGCGGCAGGTGGCAAGGCCGCCAAGGGCAAGGGCAAGGAGACGGTTCCCACCGACCGCCCCGCGGCCGAACTCGCCGGCCAGATCGAGGAGATGACGGCACGCATGCGAGCCGCCGCCGCGGACCTCCAGTTCGAGATCGCGGCCCGGCTGCGCGACGAGGTGTCCGAGATGAAGAAGGAACTCCGGCAGATGCGTGAGGCAGGGCTGGCCTGACCACGCCGTATCCCGGATGCGAACGCGCTGTGTTGCAAGACCGACACAAAGTGCGGACCGGGGTACGGCACTGTCAGTGGCCGTGCGTAGGGTTCTGACAACCGCGGACCAAGCGGCAACAGGGGACAGTTCGAGAGGGGAATCGGCACGTGACCGTCAATATGACCAAGGGTCAGGCCATCAGTCTGCAGAAGAACGACGGCGGCAGCCTGAGCGCGGTCCGCATGGGTCTCGGCTGGCAGGCGGCTCCCCGGCGCGGCCTGTTCGGCTCCCGCACCCGCGAGATCGACCTCGACGCCTCCGCCGTCCTGTTCGCGGACAAGCAGCCCGTCGACGTCGTCTTCTTCCGCCACCTGGTGAGCGACGACGGCTCGGTGCGCCACACCGGCGACAACCTGGTCGGCGGTGTCGGCCAGGGCGGCGACGACGAGGCGATCCTCGTCGACCTCTCGCGCGTCCCGGTCCACATCGACCAGATCGTCTTCACCGTGAACTCCTTCACGGGCCAGACCTTCCAGGAGGTGCAGAACGCGTTCTGCCGCCTGGTCGACGAGACCAACGGCCAGGAGCTGGCGCGCTACACGCTGGCCGGCGGCGGCCAGTACACGGCCCAGATCATGGCGAAGGTGCACCGCTCCGGCCCCGGCTGGACGCTGACGGCCATCGGTACCCCGGCCAACGGCCGTACCTTCCAGGACCTGATGCCGTCGATCCTGCCGCACCTGTAGACGGACCGGCGACCGAGCGAGCGGCACACGACACGACAGACCGGCGCAACACCAGCGACACAGGGGGACGAAGGCGATGACGGCCGAGCTGGTGCGGGGACAGAACCACCCGCTCTCCCAGGCCCGACTCGAGATCCGGGTCTCGGCCGGCGCGCCCATCGTGGCCTCGGCCACCCTCGGCGACGAGAACGGCAAGGTGCACGGCGTGGAATGGGTGGCCCACCCGGGCGCACCCACCCTGCCGGGCCTGGAGGTCTCCAAGCAGGCGGCGGCCGGCCATCGCCTCGCGGTGGACCTGGGCGCCGTGCCGGAGGCGGTGCACCGTGTCTGTGTGCTGCTCGCCCTGCCCGTCGGGGTCGGCGGCCCGGTCCGGTTCGGCTCGGTCGCCGCCCCCTTCATCGCGGTCACCGGTCTCGACGGCACCGAGGTCGCCAGTTACACCATCACCGGCCTGGACGCCGAGTCGGCCGTGGTCGCCCTGGAGCTCTACCGCCGGCAGGGCGCCTGGAAGGTGCGTGCCGTCGGCCAGGGCTACGCCGGCGGACTCGCCGAACTCCTCACCGACCAGGGCCTGCCCGAGGCCCACCGGCTCGCGAGCGGGATCAACGACGCGGTGGCACAGGGCCTGGCCCGCTCGGTGCAGGCGCCCCCGCAGCGCACGGCGGACGGCGACCGTACGCGCCAGGCCGCCGCCCCGGCGCCCGGCCCGGACCAGTCCGGTCAGACACCCCAGGCCGGCTCCACGCCCCAGGGCGCCCCCGGACCCGTACCCCCGCACGCCACCTCGCCGTACGCGGCCTCGGGTGCGCAGCCCGGGTATCCCGCGGGACCCGCGCCCGCCGATCCCTCGACCGTCACCCAGCCCGCCACTCCCACGGCCGGCGGACCGGTCGACTACAGCCACCCGCGACGGCAGACCGGCGCTCCGCCCACGCCGCCGCCGACCGCACCGCCGGCCCGGCCCGGACAGCCCGCGCAACCCGTCGCGGGCGACGCGAACGGCTGGTCGATGGACGAGCGGCTCTACAACCAGATCTGGGGCATGTTCGAGGACCTGGCCCGCAGCACGGCCGCGTACCGCAGCGCCGTCGACTTCGCCGAGTCCCGCATGGAGAAGGAGCTCGACCAGGCCCTCTCCGACCCGCGCAGCCGGATCGGCGGACAGGGCGACGCCGCGCGCGAGGCGGCCCGCGCCAAGCACGCGCAACTGGTGGACCAGGCCAGGGCCTCCCTGGACCGGGACCTCGGCCAGCTCGCGGCCGAGGCCGACGTCGTGGAGCCCGCGCTGCCCCCGGCCTTCGCCCGCTGGGACAACCCCGTGTGGCACGGCTACCGGGTGCCGATGGAGATCCCCATGGCCCTGCGCCTGGGCGATCTCCACCTGCCCGAGAGCGAGTTGCTGCGCATTCCGATGCTGGTCCGCCTGCCGCTGGAGCGCGGTCTGTGGATCGACAGCGGCCAGGCCGGACTGCAGGACGACTCGTTCGCCGACTCCCACGAGCTGCGCCGCCTCGCGCTGGACACGGCGGTGGCGCTGGCGGCCCGGCTGCTCGCGGTCTACCCGGCCGGCGAGTTCGGCGTGCACGTCATCGACGCGGCCGGCTCCGGCGGGCAGGCGTTCGCGCCCCTGGTGCAGTCGGGCGTGCTCGCGGCTCCGCCCGCCCTGGGCGCGGCCGGGGTGGCGGACGTCCTGGCCCGGCTCACCCAGCGCGTCGACCTGGTGCAGATGGCGGTGCGCGGCGGTATGGCCGACGCCCTGCCGCCCGGCCTGGACACGGCCGAACAGCTGCTCATCGTCCACGACTTCCCGCACGGCTTCGACGACCGGGCCGTGACCCAGCTGCGCTACCTCGCCGACGAAGGCCCGGCCGTGGGCGTCCATCTGATGATGGTCGCGGACCGGGAGGAGGCCGCCGCGTACGGGCCTTTGCTCGACCCACTGTGGCGTTCGCTGCTGCGACTCACCCCGGTGCCCGACGACCATCTCGCCGACCCCTGGGTCGGACACGCCTGGACGTACTCACCGGCGCTGGTCCCACCCGGCAGCCAGGTCCTCCAGCAGGTGCTGGCCCGGGTCGCCGAGGCCCGGACCAAGCGTCGGTAAAGGCTCCTGACCAGCAGTTTTGTCTTTCTTTTGCCAATCGCTTTACCTTTTCTTGGTGATTGGGGTACTGTTCTTCCTACGGAGGGGAGTACTCCCTGACACTTGCGGCGTTCCCGTCAATACGGATCAGGCCAGATCCCGGGGCGTCGGCCCACACTTGGGTGGAAGAGACCTCCGGCAGCGACGACGCTGACATTTGCCGTTACGTACTGCCGGAGGCGCAGTGGATGTTTCGCCGACCCTTTGGGTCCTGACCATCGTGGGCCTAGCCGCCCTCATCGCCATCGACTTCTTCATCGGGCGCAAGCCGCACGACGTATCGATCAAGGAAGCGGGGATCTGGACGGTCGTCTGGATCGCCCTCGCCGGACTCTTCGGCCTCGGCCTGCTGGTCTTCAGCGGCGGGCAGCCCTCCGGTGAGTTCTTCGCCGGCTTCATCACCGAGAAGTCGCTGAGCGTCGACAACCTCTTCGTCTTCGTCCTGATCATGGCGAAGTTCTCGGTGCCCTCGCAGTACCAGCAGCGGGTGCTGCTCGTCGGCGTCCTCATAGCCCTGGTCCTGCGGGCCATCTTCATCGCGGCCGGCGCGGCCATCCTCGCCAGCTTCGCGTGGGTCTTCTACCTCTTCGGCGCCTTCCTCATCTGGACCGCCTGGAAGCTCATCCAGGAGGCCCGGGCCGACGAGGACGACGAGGAGTTCGAGGAGAACAAGCTGCTCAAGGCCGCCGAGCGCCGCTTCGGTGTCGCCGACCGGTACCACGGCACCAAGCTCTGGATCCAGGAGAACGGCAAGCGGGTCATGACCCCGATGCTGGTCGTGATGCTCGCGATCGGCACCACGGACGTCCTGTTCGCGCTCGACTCCATCCCGGCGATCTTCGGCCTGACCCAGGACCCGTACATCGTGTTCACGGCCAACGCGTTCGCCCTGATGGGTCTGCGGCAGCTGTACTTCCTCATCGGCGGCCTGCTCAGGAAGCTGGTCCACCTCAGCTACGGCCTGTCGGTGATCCTCGGCTTCATCGGCGTCAAGCTGGTGCTGCACGCCCTGCACGAGTCCGGTGTGCACGTCCCGGAGATCTCCATCCCGGTCTCCCTCGGCGTGATCTGCGGTGTCCTGATCGTCACCACGATCACCAGCCTCATGGCCTCCAAGAAGCAGGCGGCGGCCGAGGCGGCGCAGGAGGCGAGCGAAAGCGCTCCGAAGGATCGCATCCAGACCTGACCACGACGGACGTAGGAACAACCACCATCGGGAGTGCCCCTCGGCGAATTGCCGAGGGGCACTCCCGATGCTTCGTTGAGTGATGAGCGTTCCCGCCCGGGGACGCACCACCGGGTGGAGGCATCGTGGACGCACCGACGAAGTTCGTGCAGATCGTCGACTTCGAGACCGATCGCATCGAGGAGATGCGCGCGCTGGCCGAGGAGACCGACCAGCGACTCGCGGACCGCACCGGCGGTCCCACCCACCGTCTCGTGCTCAAGGACCGCAATCAGCCGGGCCGCTATCTCGTGGTGATCGAGTTCAACTCCTACGAGGAAGCCATGGCCAACAGCGGTGACCCCGAGACGACCAGGTTCGCGGAGCAGATGGCCGCGCTGTGTACCAGGCCGCCGTCCTTCATCGACTGCGACGTAGAGGAGATGACCGAATTCAAGTGACGCGCGCCGGGTTCGAGTGAGGTGCACCGGGTTCAAGTGAGGCGCTCCCGGTCCAGGTGAGGCGTTCGGGCCCCGCACCGCCGGAGTTCGGGCACCTCTGGTGCGCCTGCCGCGGCTCTCGCCGTCCGCCGAGGTC
>NZ_JBSFLV010000263.1:0-6484 GCF_053599215.1 Streptomyces sp. NPDC001002
GTGACTGTGGCGTCGGGTTCATCACCCGGCTCGACGGGGTGCCCAGTCATGACGTCGTTCGCTTGCCGTGCTCAACCGCCTTGAGCTGGATGTACTTCGCGATCGGCGTCGAGCCGACGAAGGAGACGGCCTCGATGTCCGGGTGCTCCAGGATGCGGTCGACGGCCACCTTGTCGCCCTGCACGATGTTCAGCACACCGTCGGGCAGGCCCGCCTCGGAGGCGAGTTCGGCGAGCCGGAAGGACGCCGACGGGTCCTTCTCGGAGGGCTTGAGGACGAAGGTGTTGCCGGTCGCGATGGCGAGCGGGAACATCCACATCGGCACCATGGCCGGGAAGTTGAACGGCGTGATGCCGGCGACGACACCGAGCGGCTGACGGATCGAGGCCACGTCCACACGGGTCGAGACCTGCGTCGACAGCTCGCCCTTCAGCTGGACGCTGATCCCGCAGGCCAGCTCGACGATCTCCATGCCGCGCGCGACCTCGCCCAGCGCGTCGGAGTGCACCTTGCCGTGCTCGGCGGTGATCAGCTCGGCGATCTCGTCGCGGTGCGCGTCCAGCAGCTCGCGGTACTTGAAGAGGATCGCCGTGCGCTTGGCGAGCGAGGAGACACCCCAGCTCTCGAACGCGGCCTTGGCGGAGGCGACGGCCGCGTCCACCTCGTCGACGGTCGCGAACGCGACCTGCTTGTCCTGCGCGCCGGTCGCCGGGTCGTACACGACGCCGTAGCGGCCGGAGGTGCCCTCGACGGGCTTGCCGCCTATCCAGTGGGTGATCGTCTTCATGGTGCGAAAGGCCTTTCGGGGGAGGGGAGTTCAGAGGTGGCGGCGGCGGTCGGCGACCTGGCGGTCGTACTCCTCGCGGGCCTGTACCGCGGCCTCGCGGGAGGCCGTCTCGGCGACCGGCACGTCCCACCAGGCCTCGGCCGGGGGAGCGGTCGGGGTGGCGGTGTCCGTCTCGACGTAGACACAGGTCGGACGGTCGGAGGCGCGGGCCGTGGCGAGCGCCTCGCGCAGTTCGCGCACGGTCTTGGCGCGCAGCACGTCCATGCCGAGGCTGCCCGCGTTGGCGGCCAGGTCGACGGGGAGCGGGGCACCGGAGAAGGTGCCGTCGGCGGCCCGGTAGCGGTAGGCGGTGCCGAAGCGCTCGCCGCCGACCGACTCGGAGAGGCCGCCGATGGAGGCGTAACCGTGGTTCTGGATGAGCAGGAGGTTGACCGGCAGGCCCTCCTGGACGGCCGTGACGATCTCGGTCGGCATCATCAGGTACGTGCCGTCGCCGACCAGTGCCCACACGGGTGTGTCGGGCGTGGCCTGCTGGACGCCGATGGCGGCCGGGATCTCGTAGCCCATGCAGGAGTAGCCGTACTCCAGGTGGTACTGGCGCGGGCTGCGCGAGCGCCACAGCTTGTGCAGGTCGCCGGGGAGCGAGCCGGCCGCGTTGATGATCACGTCGTCGTCGCCGACGACCGAGTCGAGGGCGCCGAGCACCTGGGTCTGGGTCGGTACGGCGTTCTCGTCGGCGGCGGTGAAAGCGGCGTCAACAACCTCTTCCCAGCGGTTCTTGCCCGCGCGGTACGCGGCCTCGTAAACCGAGTTCACACGGTGACCGGCGAGTTCCTCCGTCAACGCTGTGAGCCCCGTCCTCGCGTCACACACGAGGGTGCGCGCCGCCAGCTTGTGAGCGTCGAACGCGGTGATGTTCAGGTTGACGAACCGGACGTCCGGGTTCTGGAAGAGCGTGTGGGAGGCGGTGGTGAAGTCCGTGTAGCGAGTGCCGACGCCGATCACCAGGTCCGCGGTGCGCGCGAGGTCGTCGCTGACCTCCGTGCCGGTGTGGCCGATGCCGCCGAGGTCGGCCGGATGGTCGTACCGCAGCGAGCCCTTGCCCGCCTGCGTCGAGGCGACCGGGATGCCGGTGGCGTCCACCAGGGCTTTCAGCGCCTCCTCGGCGCGGCTGTGGTGCACCCCGCCACCCGCGACGATCAGCGGGCGCTCGGCGGCCCGGATCGCCGCCACCGCCTCCGCCAGCTCGTAGGGATCGGGCGCGGGACGGCGTACGTGCCACACGCGCTCGGCGAAGAACTCCTCCGGCCAGTCGTACGCCTCCGCCTGCACGTCCTGCGGGAGCGCCAGGGTCACCGCGCCGGTCTCGACCGGGTCGGTGAGGACCCGAACGGCGTTGAGGGCGGAGGGGATCAGGGCCTCGGGGCGGGTGACGCGGTCGAAGTAGCGGGAGACCGGGCGCAGGGTGTCGTTGACCGACAGGTCCGCCTCGACCGGGTGCTCCAGCTGCTGGAGCAGCGGGTCGGCGGCGCGATTGGCGAAGTAGTCGCCCGGCAGGAGCAGCACCGGCAGCCGGTTGATGGTGGCCAGCGCGGCGCCGGTGACCAGGTTGGTGGCGCCCGGGCCGATGGATGTCGTCACGGCCTGCGCGGACAGGCGGTCCAGCTGGCGGGCGTAGCCGACGGCCGCGTGCACCATGGCCTGCTCGTTGCGGCCCTGGTGGTAGGGCATGGTGTCCTCGCCCGCCTCCAGGAGGGCCTGGCCGATGCCGGCGACGTTGCCGTGACCGAAGATGCCCCAGGTGCCGGCGATCAGCCGGTGGCGTACGCCGTCGCGCTCGGTGTACTGGACGGACAGGAACCGGACCAGGGCCTGGGCGACGGTCAGACGGCGGGTGCGGGTGCTCATCAGGACTTCTCCGGTGCCGTGTAGAGGGGGAGTCGGGGGTCGACCGGCTGGTCCGGCCAGGTGTCGCGGACCCAGGCGTGGTCCGGGTGGTCGCAGATCAGCCAGGAGCGCTCGGGCTCGGGACCCGCCATGACGTTCAGGTAGTACATGTGGTGACCGGGCACCGCCATCGACGGCCCGTGCCAGCCGTCGGGGATCAACACGACGTCCCCGCCCCGGACTTCGGCCAGGACGTCCGTGCCGCGCCCCTGCCCGGAGGGGGAGACGCGCTGGTAGCCGAGGCCGGGGATGCCCTCGTGGGCGGCGAACTCGAAGTAGTAGACCTCTTCGAGCACCGACTCCTCGCCGGGCCGTTCCTCGTCGTGCTTGTGCGGCGGGAAGGACGACCAGTTGCCGCCCGGCGTGATCACCTCGACCGCGATGAGCTTGTCGCACTCGAACACGCCCGCCGCACCGAAGTTGTTGACCTGCCGGGAGGAGTTGCCGGTGCCGCGCAGCTCCACCGGCACGGCGGAGGCCGGTCCGTAGCGGGCGGGCAGCCGGCGTGTGCAGCGCGCGCCGTTGAGCGCGAACCGGCCGCCGCCGGCCGACACGACGGTCGCCCGCGCATCCCGCGGCACGTACGCGAAGTCGCTCACCGAGCTGAACACGCTGTCACGGCCGGTGAGTTGGAAGGTGTCATGCCCGAAGTCGTCGGCGGCGGCGACCGTGCAGCCCCCGCTGAGCGGGAGCACGATCCACTCGCTGTCGCCGGTGTCGAAGGTGTGGGTGCCGCCCGGCGGCAGCTCAAGGACCCGCAGGCTGGAGTAGCCCCAGCCGGCCTTCTCCGGCGTGATGTCCACGACGTAGGGGCCGCCGAGGGCCTTTCCTGCGGGAAGGTGATACGTCATCGCGTTCCTCCGTGTCACGACCGGCACGTCACAGCAGACCGACGGCCGTGTCGACCGCCGTCTCCACAGTGCCCTCGGCCGGGTAGAGCAGCGAGCGGCCGACGACCATGCCCTGCACGGTCGGCAGCCGCAGCGCCTTGCGCCAGCGTTCGTACGCGCCTTCCTGGTCCTCGCCCACCTCGCCGCCGAGCAGCACGGCCGGCAGGGTGGAGGTCTCCAGGACCTCGCCCATGTCGTCCGGGTCGTCGGTGACGGGAAGCTTGAGCCAGGTGTAGGCCGAGGTGCCGCCCAGGCCCGAGGCGATGGCGACCGACTTGGTGACCGCCTCCGCGGAGAGGTCGTTGCGGACCCGGCCGTCAGTCCGGCGGGAGATGAACGGCTCGACGAACACGGGCAGTTGGCGTGATGCCATGTCGTCGATCGCCCGCGCGGTGGACTCCAGGGTGGTGAGCGAGCCCGGGTCGGCGTAGTCGATACGGACCAGCAGCTTGCCCGCGTCGAAGCGCAGCCGCTCGATGTCCTCGGCGCGGTGGCCGGTGAAGCGGTCGTCCATCTCGAAGACGGCGCCCGCCAGGCCGCCGCGGTTCATGGAGCCCATGACGACCTTGTTCTCCAGCACCCCGAGCAGCAGGAGGTCGTCCAGGATGTCGGCGGTGGCCAGCACCCCGTCGACACCGGGGCGGGAGAGCGCGACGCAGAGACGCTCCAGCAGGTCCGCCCGGTTGGCCATGGCGAGCCTGCGGTCGCCCACGCCCAGCGCGCCGCGGGCCGGGTGGTCGGCGGCCACGATCATCAGACGGCCGCTGTCGCCGAGCAGCGGGCGCCGAACCCGCCGGGCGGCGGCTTCGGCGACGGCCTCGGGATGCCGGGCTCTGACCGAGACGAGGTCGGGAATGCTGATGGACAAGGCAGAGCTCCGTTTCAGGCGGTGGCGCGCGCGAGGAGGCCGTCGACCTCGGCTTCGGTGGGCATCGCGGAGGAACAGGCGAGCCGGGAGGCGACAAGGGCGCCGGCCGCGTTCGCGTACCGCATTGTTTCGGCCAACTCCCAGCCGGAGAGCAGCCCGTGGACGAGGGAGCCGCCGAAGGCGTCGCCGGCACCGAGGCCGTTGGCCACCTCGACGGGCACCGGCGGGACCTCGGCGGTGGTGCCGTCGCGGTGCACTGCCAGCACGCCCTTGGGGCCCTGCTTGACCACCGCGAGCTCCACGCCCGCGGCCAGCAGCGCCTCCGCGCAGGCCAGCGGCTCGCGGACGCCGGTGGCGATCTCGCACTCGTCGAGATTGCCGACCGCGACGGTCGCGTGCCGCAGGGCTTCGGCGTAGTAGGGGCGGGCCTCTTCCGGGTCGCGCCAGAACATCGGCCGCCAGTCGAGGTCGAAGACCGTGGTGCCCGCCTTGTCGCGGGCCTTCAGAGCGGCGAGCGTGGCCGAGCGGCTGGGCTCCTCGCTCAGGCCGGTGCCGGTGATCCAGAAGACGCGGGCCGCCCGGATCGCCCAGAAGTCCAGTTCCTCGGTGTGAATCTCCAGGTCAGGAGCCTTAGGCTGCCGGTAGAAGTAAAGAGGGAAGTCATCCGGCGGAAAGATCTCGCAGAAGGTCACCGGTGTCGGGTACGCGGCGACGGGCGTCACCCAGCGGTCGTCGACGCCGAACTCCTTGAGCGCCTCGTGCAGATAGGTGCCGAAGGGGTCGTCGCCGGTGCGGGTGATCACCGCCGAGTTCCGGCCGAGTCGAGCGGCGGCGACCGCCACGTTGGCGGCCGAACCGCCGAGGAACTTGCCGAAGGTCTCGACCTGGGCCAGGCCCACACCCGACTGAAGGGGGTAGAGATCGACTCCGATACGGCCCATAGTGATCAGGTCGAAGGGCTGGGCATTCAGGGCCATGTGCGACGCTCCTAGGGCTGTACCGGGGATGCGGGCCCCGGAGGACCTCCGCCTCACCAGGTGTAGGCCTCCGGAGCCGATGCTGTCAATACTTTGTACTGACATTCGGACCTGCTTGTGAAATGATGTCTTAACAAAGTATTGACAGTGGGCGCGCCAAGGGATTGGATCCCGTCCCAGTACTTCTGCCGTATTTGCGGCGCACGACCCGGACATGCCAAGATCCCGGGCCCCGGATCTTTGAGATCCCTCTCCCTTTCCCCCGCAAGCACAGTGAGGTGCCAGGAAAGATGGACCGCTCCACTCACCACCGCTCCCGCAGAATCGTCCCCGTAGTGGCGGTCGCCGCGGCAGCCGCCCTGACCCTCGCAGGCTGCTCCAGCAGCTCCGGGGGCAAGAAGTCCGAAGAGAGCGGGTCGGGCGCCTCGGCGGGCAAGGCCACCACGCCTCGGATGACGGTCGCGCTCGTGACGCACCAGTCGCCCGGTGACACCTTCTGGGACATCGTGCGCAAGGGTGCCGAGGCCGCCGCGGCCAAGGACAACATCAAGCTGATCTACTCGGCGGACCCGAACGCGGGCAACCAGGCCAACCTGGTGCAGAACGCGATCGACCAGAAGGTCGACGGCATCGCGATCACCCTCGCCAAGCCGGACGCCATGAAGGACGTCGTGAGCAAGGCGACGGCCGCGAAGATCCCCGTGGTCGGCCTCAACTCCGGTGTCAGCGACTGGCAGAAGCTCGGCCTGATGGAGTTCTTCGGCCAGGACGAGACCGTGGCCGGCGAGGCGTTCGGCAAGAAGCTGAACGAGCTCGGCGCCAAGCACACGGTCTGTGTCATCCAGGAGCAGGGCAACGTCGGCCTGACCCAGCGCTGTGACGGTGTGAAGAAGACCTTCTCCGGCAAGACCGACGTCCTGTACGTCAACGGCACGGACATGCCGTCGGTGAAGTCGACGATCACCGCCAAGCTCAAGACGGACTCCTCGATCGACTACGTCACCACGCTCGGCGC
>NZ_JBSFLV010000264.1:0-6173 GCF_053599215.1 Streptomyces sp. NPDC001002
CGTGCTGTGGGTGGTAGCCGACGCCGGGGACCGTGGGGTGGTCGACCGGCGGATGGTGGAAGGCGTGCACCGCTTCTGCCTAGACCCGGCAGAAGCGGCCAGCGGCCATTGCACACATCACCTCGGCAGCGGGAGCGGCGGCAGCAACTGAGGTGTCGCCGTTTCCGAGCCGCCCCCGGTGTCGCCGCCCGTCGCCGTGTCCTCGTCCGAGTCACCGGCGTCGGGGTCCTGCGTGGAGACGACCACCGTGCTGCCGGCCTCCACCTCGCTCCCCGCCTGCGGGGTGCTCGACGTCACCAGCGCGTCGGACGCCTGGGAGTAGCCGGTCGCGACGGCCACCCGGAGGCCGAGTGCGCTCAGTTCGTCCTGGACCTCGGCGAGCGTCTTGCCGGTGATGTCGGCGGGGACCTGCACGGTCTGGACCGCCTTGGCGACCTTGACGTCGACCGACGTGCCCGGGTCGACCTCCTCGCCCGAGGCGACGCTCTGTCCGACCACGGTCCCGGACTCCGCTCCGCTCTCCACCTCGGTCGTGCTGCCCAGCTTGAGGTTCTGCTCGGCGAGCAGTTTCCTGGCCTCGTCGACGGTCGCACCGGACAGGTCGGGGACGGTGGCCTTCTCCGCTTCTCTCGCCACCCGGAGGACCACCTCGGTCCCCTTCTCGGCCCGTTCGCCCCCGCCGGGGCTCTGCGTGAGGACGGTTCCGGGATCGTCCTGGGACTCGACGTACCGCAGCTTCACGGCGAAGCCCTTGTCCGCAAGGATCCGTGACGCGTCGCCCTTGTCCTTGTCCGTCACGTCCGGCACCTCGACCTTGGGCGCGCCGGTGGAGACGGTCACCGCGACCGCCTCGCCCTTGGCCAACTCCCCGCTCTCCGGGCTCTGTTCGCAGATGTGACCCTTCGGCTGGTCGGCACAGGGTTCCCGCTTGTCGACGGTGACCGTGAGGTCGACGTTGGCCGCCGTACGCCGGGCCTCCTCAAGCGTCCGCCCCACCAGGTCGGGCACATCGGCCTTGCCGTCGTCGGGCGCGCTCTGCCCGAACATGAACCAGCCCAGTATCAGGGCCAGTACGAGGACGATCGCGCCCGCCGAGATCAGCGGGAGGCTTCCCCTGCGACGCCGGCGCTCCTCCCTGTCGACATCGGCGTCCGGCAAGTCGTTCGCCGGCTGCGGGAGTCCGATACCGGCCGCGGGCGGTCCCGACCCGAGGTACGCCTCTATGTCGGCGAGCATGTGCTCCGCCGACTGGTAGCGGCTCGCGGCGTCCTTCTCCAGGGCGCGCAGCACGATCGCGTCCACCTGCGGGCCGACGTCGGGGTTGTACAGGCTCGGCGGGCGCGGGGTCTCCTGGATGTGCTGGTACATGACCGACATCGGTGTCTCGCCGGTGAACGGCGGCCGGAGAGTGAGGAGTTCGTACAACAGGCAGCCGGTGGAGTACAGGTCGCAGCGCGCGTCGGTCTCCCGCCCCATGGCCTGTTCCGGCGAGAGGTACAGGGCGGTGCCGAGCACGGCGGACGTCTGTGTCATACCGACGTCCCGTTCGTCGCGGGCGATCCCGAAGTCCATCACCTTGACCTCTCCGGCCCAGGTCAGCATCACATTGGCCGGCTTGATGTCCCGGTGCACGATGCCGTGCCGGTGGGAGTGGTCGAGGGCTCGCAGAACTCCGGCCGTGATCTCCAGGGCGCGCTCGACGGTCAGCGAAGGCCCGGAGTGCAGGGTCTCGCGCAGGGTCGTCCCGTCGACGTACTCCATGACGAGGTACGGGAGTTGACCGCCGTAGGTCATGTCCTCCCCGGTGTCGTACACCGCCGCGATGGACGGGTGGTTGAGCGACGCGGTGGACTGCGCCTCCCTCCGGAACCGCTCCTGAAGGACCGGTTCGTGGGCCAGGTCTACGCGCAGGGTCTTCACGGCCACGCTGCGGTCGAGCCGGAGGTCGTGTGCGAGACGCACCTCGGCCATACCGCCGGAGCCGAGGAGAAGGCGCAGCTCGTACCGGCCGCCGAGGAGGGCCACCGGGTGCCCCTGGTGGGGAATGGTCAGGTCGTCTGGTTCGCCGAGGTTCACTGCGCTTCTCCACAGAGGTCGGGATTCAGGCCGCCGGCAGGGCGCGGCGGCGAGGAGCACAGGTCTGATAATTGCACACCGACGGGCAACTACGACCCCTTGACGCACCACCAGTCTGATGTTTTCATCAACTTTGATCCAGTGGCCCATTCGAGCGCTCAGGGACGGGCGCTCGAAGCCCGCGCCCGCTCGCTCCGTTCAGGAGCACCGGCCTTCGACGGGCAGCCACCCGAGCCGGATCATTCTGGAGGGCTTCGCGATGCCGAAAGACGCGATTCCGTACGACTACACAGCGCCACCGGTACGTATCCGCGCGGTGATGGACGAGGCGGTCGGCAGGCTGTCGAGGGTGGACGAGCTGGTGGCCGAACTACCGGAGACTCCGCCACGCACACCTGACGAGGACGGCGGTGAGGAGCGGCTGGGAGAGGTCACCGTCACGCACCGCTTCGTCGACGCTCCGGGTGACGGCGAGACCGTGCGCTGGCACTTCGTCGAAGCCGGCCCCTCGCATGCTCCCGTGGTCGTCTTCCTCCACGGCGTACCCGACTCCTGGTGGCAGTGGCACTACGCGCTTGAGGCTCTCGGCGCCGACTACCGCTGCCTGGCCATCGACCTGAAGGGCTACGGGCAGTCGGAGAAGGGCACCGGAGACTTCCGTCAGGAAGGGGTCGCCGCCCAGCTCGAAGCCCTGCTGGACCAGCTCGGGATCGGGCGGTTCAGCCTGGTCACGCACGACCGGGGCACTCCGGTGGGCGACCACCTCGTGGCGCGGGCGGGCCACCGCGTCCTCCGCTACGGCCGGGGACAGCAGCACCTCTGGCATCTCCACCCCGACCTCCACCCGCAGCAGGCGGTCTTCACCTCGCCCGACGCTCCGGCCACCCTCGCCGATGCCCGTCGGTTCGTGGTCACCGCCTACTCGCTGCTCGCCGAACGCGCCGTGAGGACTTCGGACTTGGTCCGAACCGTGCAGGAGTTCGACTACGACGGCATCAGCACGGCCGTCCCCCGCTACTTCAACTCCTCGTCGTTCCGCCAGGAATGGATCGAGCGGCGCACCCGGCTCATTCCCCGGTGGAAGTGCCCCGTTCTGCTGCTGCAGGGAGCGGACGACCCGCTGCAGCCCCGCGAGTTCTACACCGATCCGGACATCGCGGCGAAACTCCCGCCGGGAAGCGGTGTGCACCTCTTCGACTCCGGCCACTTCTGGCCTTTCGAAGCCCCGGAAGAGATGGTCGGTGTCCTGCGGGACTTCCTGAAGTAGCGAGGGCGCGCGCCGAACGCCGGCCTGGCCCGCGGTCTCCCCGGCCGGCTACGCCGACTCGCGCAACCTCAACTCCGCCCCCACCGCCAGTTCGTCACGGCTGAGCGGGCCGCTTCCGGTCAGCAGTCGGGCCGCCTGTTCGACGGCCAGGGCGCCGAGTCCGCGGGTGTCCAGGGCGACGGTCGTCAGCGGCGGTTCGACGAGCGAGCCGAGGCGGAGGCCGTCGAAGCCGATCACGGCGAGGTCGCGGGGCACCTCCCGGCCGAGGCGGCGGGCAGCGCGCAGGGCGCCGATGGCGATGATGTCGTTGAAGGTGAACACGGCGGTCACGTCGGGGTGGGCGACGAGGAGTTCGCGCAGGGCGGCCTCGCCGCCCTCGACGCTCTGGTCCGCCCGGCTCACCGCTCCGGCGTCCAGTCCGCAGGCGGACATCGCCGCGTCGAACCAGTGGTGGCGGATGCTCGGCCTGGACCGCTCGGCGTGGTCGAGCATGCCGATGCGCCGGTGGCCGGCCCCGACGAGATGCCGGATCGCGGCGTGGACGCCCTCCTCGCCTTCGATCCGGATCGAGCTGAAGCGTTCGGTGCGGTGTTCGCGGTCGATGAGCACCACGGGCAGCCCTCGGGTCAGCTTGTCGATCTCGTCCTCCGGCAGGCTGAGGTAGCCGACCACGGCGTCCACCTGCGAGGCGATCACTTCGAGGGTGCCGCGCTCCTCCTCCATACGGTCGCCGGTGTCGTAGACGACGACGTGCCACTCGCGTGCCCGTGCCGCGTCCAGTGCGGCGGCGGCGACCTCGGTGAAGAAGGGGTTGAGCAGGTCGGGGATGACGAGTCCGACACTGATCGTGTCCTGGCGGACCAGGCCCCGCGCGAAGCGGCTGGGCCGGTATCCCAGCGCGAGGGCGGCGTCCAGGACACGCTGCTTGGTGGAGACGCCGATCTCGTCCTTGTCGTTGAGCGCCCGTGACACGGTCTGCCGGGAGACTCCGGCGCTCCGGGCCACATCGTCGATCGTGACCCTGCGGGGTCCGCTCCCCGACGACGCCATCACTCACCTCCGCTTGTCGCCGACGCGCTCGCCTCGGCGGGGGCACCGAGTATGCCCCGGGCCCAAGTTGTGGTGCGACCGTGTGTACGGGCGCTTGTGTCACTCGAGAGTCTTGACACTCGGTGGTACCCGAGCGCACACTCCCAATCAATTCAGAACAACTGCTCCGTTACCGCTCCCGTTACCGCTCCCGTTACCGCTCCCGTGAGCGCTCACGTTACCGCTCACGGTCCCTGATTCCAACAGGATTCCAACCAGAAGGCATCCGCCTGAGGTGTCAACGTCGACCCGCCTAGCACCGTCGCTAGTCGTTCTCTGGAACGGAAGATATGAGCACCACAATCACGCGTAACCGCCTCGCCGTCGTCGCCGCGGCCGCAAGCATCGCCCTGCTCGCCGGATGTTCGTCGTCCGACGACTCCTCGGACAAGTCGTCCGCGGCCTCCTGTGAGCCCTCGAAGGGCAAGGTCACTCTCCAGTACTGGAACACCGTCAATGGCATGGACAAGGTCGTCGACCTCTGGAACAAGTCACACCCGAACATCCAGGTCCAGACGAAGAACATCTCCAACGACCAGTACGGCGCCATCGGCAACGCGCTGAAGGCCGGCAAGGCACCGGACCTCGCTCAGGTCGGCTACGACGAGCTGCCGACCCTGCGCTCCCAGGACGCCTTCGTGGACGCCTCGGCCTGCAAGACGGCCGCCGCCGCCAAGTCGAAGTTCGTCCCGTGGACCTGGTCGCAGGCCAGCTTCGGTGACACCGGGGTGTTCGCCCTCCCGCAGGACACCGGTCCGATGGCCATGTACGTACGCACGGACCTCTTCAAGAAGTACGACGTCGCGGTCCCGACGACCTGGGACGAGTACCTCACCGCCGCCCAGAAGCTGCACAAGGCGGACCCGAAGCTCACCATCACGTTCTTCGACCCGAACAACGCCGAGTGGTTCAACGGGCTCCTCTGGCAGAACAACGCGAACATGTACAGCTACTCCGGCGACAAGTGGCACGTCACCGTGGAGTCGGACAAGAGCAAGCAGGTCGCCGACTACTGGCAGAAGCTGATCTCCGACAAGCTCGTGCGCACCGACGTCGCCAACGGGTCGACGCAGATGTACGCCGCCTACCAGGACAACCAGATCGCCACCCAGATCGGTGCCGCCTGGGGCTACACGGGTCTGCGGGACAACCTCCCCAAGCAGGCGGGCAAGTGGTCGATCGTCCCGATGCCGACCTGGGGATCGAACGGTACGTCCGGCGACTGGGGCGGCTCCACCGTCGCGTTCATGAAGGGCAGCAAGCACCTCTACGAGTCGGCCGAGTTCAACAACTGGCTCAACACCGACCCCGCGGCGCTCGCGATGGAGAACGAGCTGGGCGGTCTGTACCCGGCGGCCAACGACGGCCTGAAGCTCCCGGCGCTGTCCAAGGGTGTGCCGTACTACAACAACCAGAAGATCTTCGACGTCTTCGCCGACTCGTCCAAGAAGATCGACACGGACTTCTCCTGGGGTCCCACCCAGAAGACGGTGAACCTGGCGCTGCAGGACGCGATCGCCAAGGCGGCGGGCGGTGACGGCACCCTGTCCGACGCGCTCGCGACCGCCCAGGCAGCCGCGCTGAAGTCGATGAAGGATCTGGCGATCCCGGCAACGGCGGGCAAGTGACGCAAGCATGACCGACATCGCCACCCGTCCCGCCGACGCGGTGTCATCACCGTCCGGGGGCCGCCGACGTCCACGCGGTAGACGGAGGCGGGCGCCAGCCCGACCACCTCGCC
>NZ_JBSFLV010000265.1:0-6043 GCF_053599215.1 Streptomyces sp. NPDC001002
CGAGCACGATGTGGGCGTGGCTGCCCGCGGTCCCGGTGACACTGACGGAGGCGGTACGCCGGCCCTCGCGCCGTTCGCGCAGCCAGGGCCGCGAGCAGGTGAACCGCTCCGGGCCCGCTTCTCGTGCCGTTCTTGAGGTGTCAGGCGTCAGGCGCCGCGGCGTACGCCCGCGGAGACCGTGAAGCGGTTGATCGCCCAGAACAGGCCGAGCGTGATCAGGGCGAGGATCGCCACCAGCGTGGCGCCGCCGACGACCTTCTCGTAGTTGCGCTGGTAGAGGCCGTCGACAATGTAGCGGCCGAGGCCACCGAGGCTGACGTAGGCGGCGATGGTGGCCGTCGAGACGATCTGGATGGCCGCCGAGCGCAGACCGCTGAGGATCAGCGGGAGCGCGACCGGGAGTTCGACCTGGAACAGGATCCGCGGCTCCGCCATGCCCATGCCGCGGGCCGCGTCCACCGGGGACGGGTCCACGGACCGCATCGCCTCGTACGTCGTCACCAGGATCGGCGGGACGGCGAGGACGACCAGCGGGATCATCACGGGGAGATGGCCGAGGCCCAGCAGCACGAACATCAGCACCAGCAGACCGAAGCTGGGCAGGGCGCGGGCGGCGGTGGCGATGAGCGCCAGGGAGTTGCCGCCCCGTCCGGTGTGACCGGTGAGCAGGCCGATGGGCAGCCCGATGGCGGCGGCGATGGCGAGGGCGGTCAGCGAGTACTGGATGTGCTCGCGCAGCCGGGTGGGGATGCCGTCGTAGCCGTGCCAGTGGGCGCTGTTGCTGAAGAAGTCACTGACGTAGTGCAGTACGTTCACCGGACCGCGTCCTCCAGGGCGGGCGCGGCCGGTTCGGGCCGGGCCGGTTCGTCGACGGGGCGTGTCTTTCGTCCGCCGCGCGGCATCCAGGGCGTGATGACCAGCCGGAGGACGACCAGGAGGGCGTCCGCGAGGATGGCGAGCACGGCGGTGCCGATGACGGACAGCCAGATCAGGCGCGGCTGGTGGTAGATCATGCCGTCGTTGAGCAGGTTGCCGAGGCCGCCCTGGTTGCCGATCAGCATGCCGACGCTGACCAGCGAGATGCTGGACACGGTCGCCACCCGGAGCCCGGCGATGATCGCGGGCGCGGCGATCGGGAGTTGCACCTGGACGTACCTACGGATCGGTCCGAGGCCCATCGCGGTGGCCGCGTCGAGGGTCTCCTGCGGCACCGAGCGGACGCCGTCGACGATCGCCGGCACGAACACGACCAGGCTGTAGACGGCCAGCGGGATCATCACCGTGGTCTCGGTCTGGCCGGTGTAGTCGATGAGGACGACGAAGAAGGCGAGCGAGGGGATCGCGTAGAGCACGGTCGTGATCCACAGCACCGGCGGGTACAGCCAGCGCAGCCGCACACAGAGCTGGGCGATCGGCAGCGCCACGAGCAGACCGGCCAGGACCGGGATCAGGGCCTCGCGCAGATGCAGTCCGACCAGGCCCCAGTACGTGTTCTGGAGGTCGCTGGGTATGTCGAAGAAGCCGTTCATCCGGCGACCTTCGCGTCGGCGCGGCCCTCGGCGTGGGCGGCGCGGATGGCCTCGCCGATGGTCTGCTGCGAGACGACGCCGGCCACCCGGCCCTCGGTGTCGACCGCGACGGCCCAGCCGGTCGGCGAGAGCACCGCGCCGTCGAGCGCGGCCCGCAGCGACTCCTTGCCGTGCACGAAGGGCCGGCCGTGCGACACGAGCCGTGCGGGGTCGATCCGGCCGGCGGCCAGGGCGCCCGGCTCGCTCCAGCCGAGCGGCTTGCCGTCCAGGTCGGTGACCAGGAGGTAGGGCGCGTCCGGGGTGGTGCGGGCGGCGATCTGCTCGGCGGTGGCGTCGACGGCGACGATCGGCGTGGTCAGCAGGTCCAGGCCGGCGGAGGAGAAGAAGGAGAGCCGGCGGATGCCGCGGTCCGCGCCCAGGAAGTCCTCGACGAACGGGTCGGCGGGGCTGGACAGCAGCTCGGCGGGCGGCGCGAACTGGGCGAGCTTGCCGCCGGTGCGCATCACGGCGACCATCGTGCCGATCTTGACGGCCTCGTCGATGTCGTGCGTGACGAAGACGATGGTCTTGCCCAACTCCTCCTGGATGCGCAGGAGTTCGTCCTGAAGGCCCTTGCGGACCACGGGGTCGACGGCCGAGAACGGCTCGTCCATGAGGAGCACCGGCGGGTCCGCGGCGAGCGCCCGGGCCACGCCTACGCGCTGCTGCTGGCCGCCGGAGAGCTGGTAGGGGTAGCGCTTGGCGAGGGAGGCGTCGAGGCCGACCCGGCCCATCAGCTCCCGGGCCCGCTCCCGGGCCTTGTCCTTGCTCCAGCCCAGCAGCCGGGGCACGGTCGCTATGTTGTCGATGATCGTGCGGTGCTGGAAGAGCCCAGCGTTCTGGATCACGTAACCCATCGACCGGCGCAGCGTGTTGACCGGCTGCTTCATGACGTCTTTGCCGTCGATGAGGATGGTGCCCTCGGTCGGCTCGATCATCCGGTTGATCATGCGCAGGGTGGTGGTCTTGCCGCAGCCCGAAGGTCCGACGAGGACGGTGATCGAGCGGTCGGGTATCTCCAAGGAGAGGCGATCGACCGCCACCGTGCCGTCCGGGTACCGCTTGGTGACTGAATCTATCCGTATCAAAACGCCGAATACCCTTCGGGACTGGCAGAAAATGCCCGCTTTGGCCAACGGTCACAGGCCGTTGCCGGGAGAGTCTAAACCGTCCGGGTTTTGGTGTATCGCCTGCAGCGGACGAGATTCATCCGCCCGTTACGAAAAGGGTCGTCACCCTCGCCGCGGGGCCGGATTCTTGGGGCCCGTCGTCACCGCGCTGTGTCCTACCTGTGAGTTCGCTGATTCTCACGCTCCGCTCAGAGACCGCTCAGGGATCCCCCAGACGACGCCCTGATGGTCGCTGACATGAACGAAACGAACGCGGTCGGCGCCCGACGCCGGTCGGTCGAGGTGGTGGTGCCGGTCCACAACGAGGCCCACGTCCTCGCCGACAGTGTCGGCACCCTGCACGCACACCTCGAAGAGTCCTTCCCGTTCCCGTTCCGGATCACGATCGCGGACAACGCGAGCACGGACGCCACCTGGCGGGTGGCGGCCTCGCTCACCGAGTCGCTGCCGCACGTGCACGCCGTACGGCTGACGGCCAAGGGCCGGGGCCGGGCGCTGAAGCACGTGTGGAGCGAGTCCACGGCGGACGTCGTCGCCTACATGGACGTCGACCTCTCCACCGGTCTGGAGGGCTTCCTCCCGCTGGTCGCCCCGCTCCTGTCCGGGCACAGCGACCTCGCGATCGGCAGCCGGCTGCACCGGCAGTCGGCCGTGGTGCGCGGCCCCAAACGGGAGTTCGTGTCCCGCTCGTACAACCTCCTCCTCAAGCTCGGTCTGGCGGCGCGCTTCTCGGACGCGCAGTGCGGGTTCAAGGCGGTGCGCACCGATGTGTTCCGCGCGCTGGCCCCGCACATCGAGGACACCGCCTGGTTCTTCGACACCGAGCTGCTGGTCCTGGCCCAGCGCAACCGGCTGCGCATCCACGAGGTGCCGGTCGACTGGGTCGACGACCCCGACAGCCGCGTGGACATCGTCCGCACCGCCCTCGACGACCTCAGGGGCGTGCGGCGCATGCTGCGCGCCACCGTGACCGGCCGCACCCGGGTCACCGACGTACCCCGGCGGGCCGGCACTCCCCACGTGCCGGCCGCCCGCGAGTCCCTCGAAGGAGCGCCCACCGGGGCGCCCGCCTCTTCCCGCTCGGAGCACCTGGAGTACGCGTCATGACGACCCTCGCCCCGCCCCCCGCGCCCCCGGCCCAGGAGGGCCGCCACCGCGCCGCCGCCCCGCCCGTCCCCCGGATCAGAAGGCTGTTCACCGGCGCCCCCGAGGACCCGCGCTGGGCCCGCCCCGCCCTGTGGGCGATCCTGATCCTGGCGACGGCCCTGTACGCCTGGAACCTCTCCTCCATCACCGGCAACACCTTCTACAACGCGGCCGTCTACTCCGGCACCAAGAGCTGGAAAGCCTTCTTCTTCGGCGCGTTGGACTCCGGCAGCTTCATCACGGTCGACAAACCGCCGTTCGCCCTCTGGGTGATGGGCCTGTCCGCCCGCGTATTCGGTTACGGCACCTGGCAGTTGATGCTGCCGATGGTCGCGGTCGGCACGGGCTCGGTCGCCCTCCTGTACCGCATGATCAAGCGGGACTTCGGCGTCGTGGCGGGCACGATCTCCGCCCTCGTGCTCACCCTCACCCCGATCACGGTCGCCATCAACCGCGACACCAACCCCGACCCGATCCTCGTCTTCCTGATGCTGCTGGGCGCGGCCGCCCTGATGAAGGCCGTGCGCACCGGCAAGTTGATGCCACTGGTGTGGTCCGGGGTCGCGATCGGCTTCGCGTTCAACACGAAGATGATGCAGGCATACGTCGTCCTGCCCGCGTTCTTCCTGGTCTACCTGTGGGCCACGCGCATCTCCCTGGGCCGCCGCATCCGCAACCTGGCCGTCGGCACCGTGGCGTTGATCGTCTCCAGCGCCTGGTGGATGGTGGTCGTCGACCTGATCCCCGCCTCCTCACGCCCCTACATCGGCGGCTCGACCGACAACACCGTGTGGGACCTGGTCATCGGCTACAACGGCTTCGGCCGTATCTTCGGGGCGAGTTCATCGGTCGGCTCGCAGGGCAACGGCGCGAGCTTCGGCGGCGACGCGGGCCTCTACCGGCTCTTCAACAGCATCATGGGCGGCCAGATCTCCTGGCTGATCCCCTTCGCGGCGATCGCCCTGATCGGCGGCCTGGTGCTGCGCGGCCGGTCACCTCGCACGGACGCCAAGCGGGCCGCGCTGCTGCTGTGGGGCGGCTGGTTCGTCCTGCACTACCTGACCTTCGCCCTCGCCGAGGGCACGTTCCACCCGTACTACGTCACCGCCATGGCACCCGGCATCGCGGCACTGGCCGGCGCCGGCGGAGTCATGCTGTACCGCGCCTTCAAGGACGGCTCGGCGGCGAAGTGGGGCTGGGTCCTGCCGGCCGCGATCGCGGTGAGCTCGGTCTGGGCGATCGTCCTGCTCCAACGGGTCTCCGGCTCCGGGACGCTCTACACGGTCGCGGAGGTCGTGGCCGGGGTCGCCGGCGCGGCCGCGGTGATCGGCCTGCTGGTCGGGCGGTTCACCAGGCGACAGCGGCTTACGGGGATCGCGGCACTGGCGGCGATCGTCGCGCTGCTCGCCGGGCCCGCCGCGTACTCGGTGTCGGCGGCGACCGCCGGCACCAACGGCACGAACCCGACGGCCGGTCCGAGCACGGGTGGCGGGATGGGCGGCGGCGGTGGCATGGGCGGCGGCCAGCGGCCCAGCGGCAACGGCGGTCCGGGCGGGAGCAGTTCGAGCGGCACGAGCGGCTCGGGCGGTCAGTCGACGGGGACGCCTCCGTCAGGGAGCGCGCCGTCCGGCAGCGGGTCTTCGAGCAGCGGGTCGTCGAGCAGCGGCTCGTCGTCCGAGGCGGAGTCCGGCAGCAAGTCGGGCACCGAGGGCGCGACCGGTGGCGGCATGGGCGGTGGGTCGGTCTCCTCCGCGGAGATCACGTACCTCAAGAAGCACCAGGACGGCGCCACTTGGCTGGTGGCGGTGGCCACCGACCAGACCGCGTCCTCGATCATCCTGGAGTCCGGTCAGCCGGTGATCTCCATGGGCGGCTGGTCGGGGTCCGACAACGCGATGACCCTCGCCAAGCTCAAGAGCCTGGTGAAGTCGGGCAAGTTGCACTACATCGTCGTCAGCAGTGACGGCGGACAGGGCACCAACTCCGAGATCTCCACCTGGGTCAAGAAGCACGGCACGGCGGTGAGCGACTACAGCGGGCTGTACCGCCTGGACGCCTCCGACGTCAGCTGACGTCCGACACCTGACATCAGGTGTCCGGCCCAACAGCCAAGGGCGGGCCGCCGGTTGAGGGATCTCCCTGAGTTCCATGAACTTCTCCGGATCCGCCAGCGCGGCCCAGCCGTCGGTGGCGTCCAGG
>NZ_JBSFLV010000266.1:0-6020 GCF_053599215.1 Streptomyces sp. NPDC001002
TTGTTGCCGCAGCGTTTTATCTGCTCCACCGGCCTGTCCGCCCTGGTTTTCCGCCCGCCGGCCATCCGGCGGGCGGAAAACCAGGACACAGGTTGGTCAACCGTTGTCCCTGCGCCCGCGTTCGAGCATCAGGAAGATCAGGAAACCGGCGACGAACAGAATGGCTCCGACGACAAGGAACGGCACCGGCGCGTACTCGTCGGTGCACGTGCTCCCGCCAGCCGTCGCGTGACACACGTTCCCGGGGCCTTCCCTGTTCAGGTAGGCGAGGTAGAAGGCCGGCAGGGCCAGGCCCGTGACACCTCCGGCGATGGCGGCCCTGGGCCCCTTCCGGAGCAGGAACATCGCGGCTATGACGGCCACGGCGCTGAACGCGATGCCCACCGTCAGCAAGGCCGCCAGGCCGAAGGCCAGACATCCCCCGACCGCAAGCCATGCCAGGAACCAACCCCACTCAGTCGCACGACTCTGGGCAACCTGGTCGGCGACAACACCCCTACCTTGCACGGCGCCTCCTGTCTCAAGGTGAGACCACGACAAACGGCCAGGCGAAGAGCAGTTCAGCTTAGTGCCGCGGTGGGATCGGGACACAGACTGCGAGGGCGGGTTGCCGTCAAGTTGTTGGCGGGCACGGCCGGCCAAGTCAGTGGGCCGCGGTACGCACCGGTCCCGTACCCGTCCCACGCATGTGCACGGGCCCGGTGCACGGGAGCGCCGGCGTCAGCGATGGAGGGTGGCGCCCAGTTGCGCGCCCTTCGTGGGGGCGGCCAGTGTGCCCGGCCCGAAGCTCACCGACCCGTCGGCGGTGACCCCTGTCGCCGTACCGGCAAAGACCCACACCGAGCCGGAGCCAGTGTTCTCCCCGGGCGCGCCGACCACCACGTACCCGTCGAGGACGGCCGTGCTGCCGCCGAAGCGGTCGTCCGCCTCGGCCGTGCCCGGCACCCCGTCGGTGTTCTGCGTGAAGGCCTGCGCCCCCGCGCCGGTGAGGCCGGCCGCACCGCCCTGGAGGACGACGAACATGCCGGCGTCCTGGGTGGTGCCGACGTCCTCGCCGGGCACGCCCGTGACGACGTCGGCGTACCCGTCGTGGTCGATGTCGCCGACCGCCACGTCGCTGCCGAAGTGGTCACCGCTCTCGCCGGTACCCGGCACATCGGCAGAGTCCTGGCTGAGGAGCGTGGCCCGGGACGCGAGGCCGTCCGCAGTGCCGCGCACCACCCCCACCAGCCCGCCGGGGCCCGAGGTGCTGCGCCCGAAGACAACGTCCTGGCGTCCGTCGCCGTCGACGTCGCCGAGGCCGATGCTGTCCACGGCAGCGGTGTCCGGTGCGGCGATCGCCGTACCGGGCACAAGACCGTCGTGCGTGCCCCGGAACAGGCGCAGCCGGGGCACCACCGTGGTGGAAGGGCTGCTGCTGACGACCAGGTCGGTGATGCCGTCACTGTCGAGGTCGCCGGACGCCATCGCGTACAGCCGGACGTCCGCGCCTGCGAGGGCACTGGTGCGAGCGGGGCCGCCGACACGGTCGAACGGGCCGTGCAGCACACGGTCCCCGGTGACCAGGTCAAGATGTCCGTCGCCGTCGAAGTCCCCGGCACGGGTCGGTGACGTCCCCTGGACGGTGACGGTGGCGGTGGCCAGGCCGCCGACACTCCCCCACAGGATGGTGTACCGGCCGACGTCCTGTGCGTCGCCGATGTCCTCGCCGGGAGAGGAGACGACCAGGTCGGTGAAACCGTCCGAGTCGAGGTCCGCCGCCGTGAGGTGGGCGCCGAAGCGGTCACCGGTCTCCGCCGTGCCCGGAACGCCGTAGCGGTTCTGGCTGACCAGCTGACGCTTGACGCCGTTGGGGCCCTCTGCCATGCCGTAGTCGACGGCGATGTACCCGGCGCCCGCCTTGCCGTCGATCGTGCCTCCCGGGGCACCGATGGCGATGTCGGCGTACCCGTCGCCGTCGAAATCGGCACGGGCGGACGCGGAGTCGCCTAGGGACAGGGACTTCGGCGAGGTGCCATAGGCGGCGTGGGGCGCAGCGTTCGCCGTCCCCGTGACGGCGGCGAGGGCCATCGCCGCGAGGACGGGCAAGTGGCATCTTCGGGTAGGCAAGGCGAACCCCTCACATTCGGCGGGTGAACGGCAGGTGCCGCCGCACAGCACCCGACAAGACCCCTCGGGAGCACGGTTGGTTGTACTGCGGGGGCATGAGCGGACGGGTGATTGTGGGGTTTCAGGTGCGAGCGTGCACGATCAGCGTGCCGATGTGGCCTGCCTTCGGAACGTCCACGACGTGCGCCTCCGCCGTCGTGAAGCCGGCCCGCTGCGGATGCCGTTGCGACACAGCGGACTTGTAGCTGTAGTGGTGGGTGAACATGGCCTTGCCCGCGAACCCGCCCTTGTCCATGCCCTGCGGCCCGTAGGCGCCGGGGATCGCCGGCGGCTGGGAGCGCAGGAAGTCGCCGGTGCGCAGGCACAGGCCGTCGCTGCGGCGTTCGATGAACGGGGTGCCCCCGCGCGGCCGGGGCCAGCGCACGCGTTGTGACCGGCCCCGCCAAAACCGTCGGCGTCGTCTCCGCCGGCGAGATCATCGATGCCGTCGCCTTCCTTCAAGCACTCGCCCCGCGTCGATGACGCCTGCACGCGACAGACAGCCCCCTGAGGCCGGCTGAACGCCCCCGGTCGCGTGGACCCGGTGTCTGCCGGAAACAGACCCATGACCGAAGTCGAACAGGTGGCCGAATGGCGCCTTGTCTGACTGCGTCCCCTACGTTCAGGATTGCGGCCCACCGATGACCCACCACCATCGGAGAGTTCATGCTACGGGTGCACTTCACCAATGAAGATCTGGCCCGGGTTCGGGTCGCCACCGCTCCCGATCCGCTGTGGGAGATCACCAACAGTTTCCAGATCCTCGCCTCCGCACGGGAGGGCCTGCCTGCCTTTCGCTCCTGGCGGCGGCAGACGCGATTACATCTGCCCCCTGCCTGCGGGGCCCTCGTCGCGCTGCTCCCTCCGCTCGGCTACACACCTGACTTCCTCACCCCCCACCTCCCCAAGTCCCTTGATCTGGAGAGCGCGCTCGACACGGTGCTGAGCGTTCCTCGCACCTGGCTGCGGACCGACATGTCCCGACTGGCCGCGCGGCGTACCCGACCGCTGCCCGCCGAAGCCCGGGCCCTGGCCGACGGCGAGCCCCGCGCCCTGGACAGACTCGGCGCCGCCCTGCGCGCATATCACCAGCACGCGTTGGCACCCTTCTGGGAGCACATCCGCGCCCATGTCGAGGCCGATCGAGCGCTGCGTGGCCGGGCGGCGCTGGAGGGCGGCGCCGAAGGGCTCCTGGCAAGCTTCCAGCCCGTCCTGCGCTGGAAGCCTCCCGTGCTGGAGGCCGACTACCCGGTGGAGCGCGTACTGCGCCTCAACGGCCGCGGACTGGTGCTGCAGCCCTCCTACTTCTGCGTCCGCAGGCCGACGACCCTCGTCGACGCCGACCGCACACCCGTGCTCGCATATCCGCTCCATCACGTTCCCGGCGAGCCCGATCCCGGCGCGGGCGGAGGTTCCCTCAGCGCACTCATCGGGCGGACGCGTGCCGCCGTACTCGGCGCCGTCGTGTCCGGCCGTACGACAGGCGAGTTGGCCCGACAACTGGGCATCTCCGGACCCGCCGTCAGCCAGCACACCAGCGTCCTGCGGGAAGCCGGTCTGCTGCTGAGCATTCGACGCAGCAAGATCATGCTGCACACCATCACCCCGGCTGGTCTCGCCCTGCTCGAGGGGACCACGAGCCGTCCACCCACCGGCAGGTTCGACACGACGCTTAAGGCACACCTTCCACGTGTAGCCACCTCGCGCCGCTGACGGGAGCCTGTGGGGGTGGGTCAGAGCCGTGAGCCACCGGACGGGACAGGGGGACCCCGTGCAGCGACGCACCACCGTCTTCGCCACCACCATGACCGCCGTGGCGGCCGGCGCTGTCGCTCTCGGCCTGCTGATGACGGACGGCCCGGCACTGGGCGCCGGGCCGTCCCACGGCTCCAGTTCCACCGGCCCGGTCCGTGAGCTGACCACGGCCGAGCAGACCCGCATCGACCAGGCGGAACAGACCCTGATCAAGGGATGCATGGAACGGCAGGGGTTCCGCTACTGGGTCATAGCCCCGCTTGCCCCGGAGAGACTTCGCGCCTTCGAGCATCCCTTCGTGCGCGACGACCTCGGCTGGGCGCGGGCGCACGGCTACGGGGGAGCAATTCAGCGCGCGTTCTTCGCGGCGAAGAAGAAGGACCCGAATCTCGCCTACCGCAGGAGCCTGACTCCGACGGTTCGAGCCCGCTACCTGACGGTCCTGAACGGCGGGTCCGACTCCCGCCGTTTCTCGGTCCGCCTGCCGGCCGCCGGCTCCATCCGGACGGCGGTCGGCGGGTGCGAACTCGAAGCCAGGAAGAAGCTGTACGGAGATGTCGAGGCGTACTTCCGCGCCGACAAGATCGCCACCAATCTCGTTCCCCTGTACGCGCCCCGACTCATGAGGGACCGGCGCTTCACCCAGGCGCTGCATGTCTGGTCGCAGTGCATGGGCCGTAGAGCCGGGCGGGCCTATGCCGATCCGCAGGCCGTGCAAAGCGATCTTCTCGAGCGAACCGAGGGGCTGAGCGATCGGAAGGCGGACGCCCTGGAGCGGAAGTTGGCCGTGGCGGAGGCCATCTGCGCGCGCACGTCCACGCTGGCCGCCACTGCACGACATCTGGACGTCGAATACGGCGCCCCGGTGCGCCGGCAGTACGCCGACGACATCCGCACCGGCAAGCGCATGCGGCTGGCAGCGCTCGCCGAGGTCGACACCCTGTCTGTCGCCGCGAACTGACCTTTCGCGATCATTCACGCCCATTCACACCCACCGAAGAGATCACTCCGAAGGAGAGAACATGCGAAAGCTCCATGCTGCCCTCACAGCTGCCGCGATGGCGGTCGTCCTGGGCACCGCGTTGCCCAGCACGGCTCAGGCCGCGCCGTCCGGCGCCCAAGGACCCAACTGCGACGCTCAGTACAACGCGCACCGTGAAGACGGCAACATGCGCGCCTACCTCCTGACGGACTGCTACACGCTCCTCGGCACGGCCTCGGGCAACGACGCCAACTGGGGCGACGGGTCGGGGAGTTTCACCGGCGCCGACGACAACTTCGCCTGGTCGATCCTGAACACCGGCACCTACTCCGGCGGCGTCAACAACGTCCAGTTCTACGACTACACGAACTACGGAGGCGGCACCGGCTGTCTGGCGAGGGGGGAACTCTACGTGGACGACCTGCGTGACAACACCTTCGGCAACGGCGTCCGCGCCTCCAACGCCATCAGCTCCCATCGCTGGTCCTCCGGCTGCACCAACCGCTGGACCTGACCGACACCGTGCACGAGCTCGGCCCACCAACTCCTGTGCGGCGGGCCGGGCTCGTCTGTCCTGCTTCTCCTAAGACCCTGCCGTAGCGCTGCTCAGGGCTGCCGGTTGCGCTGGGCGTACTTCGTTCAGCCGGGCGATCTGTGCGGTCGTGCTCTTTGCGATGGTGGTGGCGAGATTCTTCGCCTCGCCCGCGTGGCCCTGGGTTCGCTCCCCGGTACAGAGCAGAGTGGATTGGGTCAGGTGGGCGCGCAGTGCGTCAGCGAGTATCTGGTCGAACGCCTTGCCGGTCGTGGCACCCGCCCTTTCGATGGTGGGGAGGCTGACCATGCCGGGCATGTTGTGCCCTTCGTGGGGGTTGTTGTCGGGGACTCCCGCGAGCTTCAGCAGCTCGCGCAGGCGGTTTTGGTCTTCGTGAAGACGTGTCCCTGTCGTGGCCGCCAGCGCCGTCAACTCTGGACTTGCCGCGTGGGAGGGTGCGAGATCGGTCAGTCGCTGCGCACGCTCGGCCATGGGGATCATCAGTTGGATCCACGCGATGTCGGTGGGGCTGAAGGATTCCGTCGGCGCTGCGCCGGCCTTCGGTGACGTGCTGGTTGTCGGCTGCGTGGTGCAGCCGACAAC
>NZ_JBSFLV010000267.1:0-5871 GCF_053599215.1 Streptomyces sp. NPDC001002
TCCAGAAGCCGGAAGGCTCCAGTGGACGATACTGGGATTGAACCAGTGACCTCTTCCGTGTCAGGGAAGCGCTCTCCCGCTGAGCTAATCGTCCTCGGGACCGTGACCCGAAGATCACGAGCACTGCGTGCGCGATACTGGGATTGAACCAGTGACCTCTTCCGTGTCAGGGAAGCGCTCTCCCGCTGAGCTAATCGCGCGGGGTCGAAGCCTCACGGCTCCAGAAGCCGGAAGGCTCCAGTGGACGATACTGGGATTGAACCAGTGACCTCTTCCGTGTCAGGGAAGCGCTCTCCCGCTGAGCTAATCGTCCTTGGAGGTGGAGACGGGATTTGAACCCGTGTAGACGGCTTTGCAGGCCGTTGCCTCGCCTCTCGGCCACTCCACCAGGAGTGCGGGGGTCGGGAAGATCCCCCATTTCCTACGAGCGGACGACCAGGTTCGAACTGGCGACCTCAACCTTGGCAAGGTTGCGCTCTACCAACTGAGCTACGTCCGCTTGTCGTTTCCGGTCCGCTCGCGCGACCCGGCGACGTGTTGAACTCTAGCGGATTCCGGGGCCAGTACAAAAACGCGTTTGTGCAGCGTGCTGCGCTGCGCCTGCTCACGCGCGTGGCCTGGGCATCCTCGGGGACACGGTCGGGCCACCTCCAGGACACCCGCCATAGACTCGACCGCGTGCTCCACCTCCCGCCCCTCGCCCGCTTCGGTGACCGCGTCGCCACCGGGCTCCTCGACGTCACCGACGATCCCGCGGCTCTGGACTCGACCGGTTTCTGGGCCGTCGCCGCGGACTTCGAGGGCCGTCTGACCTGCGCGCGCTTCAGCGACGTACGAGAGGAACCGGTGCCCGCGCCGGTGCCGGGGCGGTGGCGGGGGCCAGATGCCGATGACTGGACGTCGTCGCTCGACCGCGCCGCGTACACGGCGGGTGTGCGTCGGATCCGGGAGCACATCGCGGCCGGTGAGGTCTACCAGGCGAACCTGTGCCGGGTGCTGGCCGCGCCCGTCGCCCCCGACGCCGACGTGGACGCCCTGACCGCGCTGCTCGCCCGCGGCAACCCGGCGCCGTACGCAGGAACGATCCGGCTGCCGGAGCACGGTGTGGAGATCGCCACCGCGTCCCCGGAGTTGTTCCTGCGCCGCGCCGGACGGGTCGTCGAGTCCGGGCCGATCAAGGGCACCGGGCGTACCGAGGCGGATCTCCTGGAGAAGGACTACGCCGAGAACGTGATGATCGTGGACCTGGTCCGCAACGACCTCGGGCGGGTGTGCGCCACCGGCAGTGTGACCGTGCCCGACCTGTGCGCGGTCGAGAAGCACCCGGGGCTCGTGCACCTGGTGTCGACGGTCCACGGAGAGCTTCGCGACGGCGCCGGCTGGCCGGAGTTGCTCGTCGCCGCCTTCCCGCCCGGCTCGGTCACCGGCGCGCCCAAGTCCAGCGCCCTGCGGATCATCGACGCCCTGGAGACGGCACCGCGCGGCCCGTACTGCGGTGGCATCGGCTGGGTCGACGCCGATCGCGGGACGGGCGAACTGGCCGTCGGGATCCGCACGTTCTGGATCGACCGGGCGGCGGGGGAGCTGCGCTTCGGTACCGGTGCCGGCATCACCTGGGGTTCCGATCCCGAGGGGGAGTGGCGGGAGACCGAGCTGAAGGCGGGCCGGCTGCTCGCGATAGCGTCGGGTGTGTACGAGGTGAGTGGAGAGGGACTGACGTGAAGATCTGGCTCGACGGCGGGCTGCAGGACATCGAGTCCGCCCGCGTCTCCGTCTTCGACCACGGACTGACCGTGGGCGACGGCATCTTCGAGACGCTGAAGGCGGTGGACGGCAGGCCGTTCGCGCTCACCCGGCACCTGGACCGGCTGACCCGCTCCGCGCAGGGCCTCGGCCTGCCGGACCCGGACCACGACGAGGTCCGCCGCGCCTGCGCCGCCGTGCTGGACGCGAACCCGATGCCGCTCGGCCGGCTGCGGATCACGTACACGGGCGGCCACGGCCCGCTCGGTTCGGACCGTGGCGACCGCGGCCCCACCCTCGTCGTCGCACTCGGCGAGACCACCCGCCGCCCGGACTCCACGGCGGTGATCACGGTCCCGTGGACCCGCAACGAACGCGGCGCCCTCACCGGCCTGAAGACCACCTCGTACGCCGAGAACGTCGTGGCCCTGGCCCGCGCGCACCGCGCCGACGCCACCGAGGCGCTGTTCCCCAACACCGTCGGGCAGCTCTGCGAGGGCACCGGGTCGAACGTCTTCGTCGTCCTGGACGGCGAGATCCACACCCCGCCGCTCGCCTCAGGGTGCCTCGCGGGCATCACGCGCGCGTTGGCGGTCGAGTGGACCGGCGCCAAGGAGACCGACCTGCCGCTGGACGTCCTGGAGCGGGCCGACGAGGTCTTCCTCACCTCCACCCTGCGGGACGTCCAGGCCGTGCACCGCGTCGACGACCGCCAACTCCCGGGCGCGCCGGGCCCGGTGACCGCGAAGGCCATGCGGATCTTCGACGAGCGCTCGGGCGACGACCAAGATCCGTGAGCCGAATTAATTAGGCAGACGTCGGCGCCGACTGCGGGTACAACTCCCTTGATGACCACCACCCTGCGGCCGACCGAGCCGCTCCAGCGCGCCGCCGACGGGACGCGTTCACGCCACTACCAGGTGTGCGTGAACAGCCGTCCCGTCGGCACCCTCCACCTCGGCACCTCGCCCGCCTTCGGCGACGCGGTGGCCCGCATCGTCGACCTGCGCATCGAGGAGCCGGACCGCCGCCGGGGCCGCGGCACGGTGGCGGCGCTGGCCGCGGAGGAGGTGGCGCGCGGCTGGGGCTGCCGGCAGATCGAGATCGGCGTGGCCGCCGACGCGGAAGCGGCCCTGCGGCTCGTCAAGGCGGTCGGATACGTCCCGCGCAACCGCGGCATGCGCAAGCCGCTCGGCGACACCCCGCCCGCCCTGCCGGCCGGCAGTCACGGCCGGCCCATGACCGAGGCCGACTTCGAGGCCTGGCACGCCCACGAGTCGGAGGCGTACGCGCGCACGTGGATCGAGCGCGGCGTCCCCGAGGCCGAGGCGTACGCGAAGGCCCAGCGCGACCACGAGACCCTGCTGCCGCAGGGGCTCGCCACCGAGAACATGCTGTTCAGCGTCCTCGAACACGAGGGCACCCGGGTGGGCACCCTGTGGGTGGCCTTCACGGTGGACGGGGCCTTCGTCTACGACGTCGAGGCCGACGCCGCCCACCGCGGTCACGGACACGGCCGCACGCTCATGCTGCTCGCGGAGACCCAGGCGATCGCCGCCGGCAGCCGGCACCTCGGCCTCAACGTGTTCGCCGACAACACGCCTGCCGAGCGGCTCTACGAGTCCCTGGGCTACGAGACGACGCGGTACGCCCTGTACAAGTCGCTGCTGTAGGCGCGAGCCGCGGCCGACATCGCCGTTCAGGCGTCCTGCTGTCCGGCCAGCAGCCGGTCCGCGATCTCCTCGATCCGCTCGCGCAGCCCCTCCTGGCTCTTGCTGCCGTCCAGGCGCTCCCCGCCGATGACGTACGTCGGTGTGCCGGTCACGCCGATCGCCTTGCCCTCGGCCTGGTCGGCGTCGACGATCAGGATGTGCCGGCCGTCGATCAGCGCGGTGTCGAACTCCTCGGCGTCCAGACCGAGTTCGCCGGCCACCTCGACCAGGAAGGGTTCTCCCCTACGGTCCAGCTCCGCGACCCGCTCCAGCACGGCCTCGATGTACGGCCACCCCTGTCCCTGCTCCAGCGCCTCCTCCGCGGCCTGTGCGGCGGCGAAGGCGTGCTGGTGCTTCTCCGCCGGGAAGTGCCGCAGCCGCAGCTCCAGCCGGTCGCCGTAGCGGGCCCGCAGGGCGCGCAGGTCCGCCAGGGCGGCACGGCAGTCGGGGCACTGGAGTTCGCACCACACCTCGAGAACGGGGGCGGCGGGCAGGTCGGGGGAGGAGTCGCTCATGGCCACAGTCTTCCAGTCCGGGCCCGCACGCCCCAATCGGACGTCGAGCGGCCCGCCATCGAAATACCTGATGGGGCAGCTCGCGGTGGGCCTGGAACTGGCACCTGCGGATGATCCGACCCGGAGATGTCCCTGATGTCCCGCCGGAGCATGGCCCCGCGGGGGTCGGGCGGTGCAGGATGGAAGGGACGAAGCGACCGTGCCCGACCGAGGCCCGCCAGGAGGACCGGATGATTGCCGAGACAGTCTGTTCCGCCGTGTCCGCGGCCGGCCTGGGCATCGCGGCGGTCACCGCGTACCGCAAGCGCTTCCTCTCCGCCGCCCGTATCGCGGCCTACTCGCTCGTGCCCGTCGGCCTGGTGATGACCGGTGTCGTGGGGTGGGTGGCGGACACCGCGTTCAGTCCGACCGCCTGGGCCGGCTTCGTGGTGCTCGGTGCCTCTTGGCTGCTGTTCATGGGCACGCGCGCCGTGGAGCGCCGTCGCGGCGGCACCCGCAAGGAGCGCAGGGAGGCCGCCCGGGCCGCGCAGCAGTCCGAGACCGCGGTAGCCCCGAAGGCCTCGGCGCCCTCTCTGGGTCCGAGCACCCGGGCGGCCTCGCGTCCGGCGAGCGCGCCCCGCGCGAAGGCGGGCGCGGGTGACGATTTCAGCGACATCGGGGCCATCCTCAAGAAGCACGGCATATGAACCGCGCGACAGCAGCGCATATGTCCGGTGCATGACGACTGAAACGACACAGTGGATCACCGCGCTGTCCGGAAGTGATCACGACCCGAAACGGACAACACGGAATTCGGCGAACTCCCAGTCATTCCGGGCGTGTTGATCGCGCGGGGGGTGCGGTCTAGGACATCATCGCCGCGAGATGCTGGACACGACCCAGAGGGAAGCCGCGCCGCCTGAGAACGAGCCGCGCGGATGCCTCTTCGCCCTTTCCCAGCCACCGCTGATGATCTTCCTTGCGGTGATCGGGTGTCTGCTGCTCATGGCTGCGCTGCACGACCTGCTGTTGCTGTGAGCCGTACCCGTGGTTCCCGACGTCACCCGTCGGGGACCACGTCGACACCACCCTCCGACGTCACCTCCGCCTCCGGTGCCGGCTCAGCCCGCCGCTTCCTTGCGCCGTGCCCGGTACGCGGCCACGTGCAACCGGTTTCCGCAGGTGCGGCTGTCGCAGTAGCGGCGCGAGCGGTTGCGGGAGAGATCGACGAAGGCGCGCCGGCAGTCCGGGGCCTCGCAGCGCCGCAGCCGTTCCTGCTCCCCGGCGACCACGAAGAAGGCCAGCGCCATCCCGCAGTCCGCAGCGAGATGGTCGGCCACGGAGGCGCCGGGGGCGAAGTAGTGCACATGCCAGTCGTAGCCGTCGTGGTCCGTCAGGCGCGGGGTGGTGCCCGCGGCGGCGACCAGCTCGTTGATCTGCCGGGCCGCGGCGCGGGCGTCCGCCTCGGCGAAGACCGCCGCGAACCGGCCACGGATCTTGCGCACCGCCGAGAGGTCGAACTCCGACAGGATCCCGACATCGCTGATCTCGTGGTTTCGCACGAAATCCTCGAGAGCCGCGGTGTCCGGCAGCCCCTCCGGGGTCGCCTCGTCCTCCGGTGCGGTGTTCACCAGGTCCACCACAGTGTCGAGGGCGCACCGGGTGTCATGGGTGATGAGCACGTTTCGCTCCCTGGCCTGGGGGTCGGGCACACACCCGCCGTTGCTGGCCGATGGTAATGGCTCGGCCGGTCGAGGCACGGGTTCCGGCCCGTCACCCTTCGTGCGGGAGCCCTACGCGCAGGAGTTCCCCGCGCACACGCACCGGCGCCGTCACCGCGAGGGATCGCGGGACCGGCGTACCCAGGACGGTGGTTGTGGTGTCGCAGGAGGAGACATCGCGAAGCACGTGGGGGCGCAACC
>NZ_JBSFLV010000268.1:0-5668 GCF_053599215.1 Streptomyces sp. NPDC001002
GCTTCGGCCTGAACGGCCTCGTCCTCAAACGCCGGACGGGCTGAAAGATGCGGACTGGCGTCTTGAAGCAGCCGGACGGGCTGAAAGATGCGGACTGGCGTCCTAAAGCGCGTCGGACGGGCTGAAAGATTCTGACCGGCGTCTCGAAGCAGCCGGACGGGCTGAAAGATGTGGATCGGCGTCTCGAAGCCAGCCGGACGAGCTGAAAGACGCCGACCGGCGTCTCGAAGCAAGCCAGCCGGGTTGGAAAGAGCCGACCGGCGTCAGCAAGGTCCCACGTCCCCCGATCACCTCCGCAACCACCGAAGGGCACCCCCATGACCCGCGTCGCCGCCATCGACTGCGGTACGAACTCCATTCGGCTCCTCGTGGCCGACGTCGACCCGGCGACGGGCGAACTCGTCGATCTGGACCGGCGTATGACCATCGTGCGGCTCGGGCAGGGCGTGGACCGCACGGGTCGGCTCGCGCCGGAAGCCCTGGAGCGTACCTTCGCCGCCTGCCGTGACTACGCGGCGATCATCAAGGAACACGGCGCGGAACGCCTCCGCTTCGTGGCCACGTCCGCCACCCGGGACGCGGCCAACCGCGACGACTTCGTGCGCGGGGTCCTCGACATCCTCGGCGTCGAACCCGAGGTGGTCTCCGGCGACCAGGAGGCGGCCCTCTCCTTCACGGGCGCGACCGCCGAACTCGCCGGCCGTGACGACCTGGCCAAGCCCTACCTGGTCGTCGACATCGGCGGCGGCTCGACGGAGTTCGTGGTCGGGGACGACCAGGTCCGGGCCGCCCGCTCCGTGGACATCGGCTGCGTCCGTATGACCGAGCGTCACCTCGTCCGCGACGGCGCGGTGACCGACCCGCCCACCCCGGACCAGATCACGGCGATGCGCGCGGACATCGAGGCCGCCCTCGACCTCGCCGAACAGACGGTCCCGTTGCGCGAGGCCCGCACGCTGGTCGGCCTGGCCGGCTCGGTCACCACGATCTCGGCGATCGCCCAGAACCTCCCCGAGTACGACTCCCAGGCCATCCACCACTCCCGCGTCTCCTACGACCGCGTCCGCGAGATCACGGAGTCCCTGCTGACCTCCACCCACGCCGAACGCGCGACCATCCCCTCCATGCACCCGGGCCGCGTCGACGTCATCGGGGCGGGCGCCCTCGTACTGCTCTCGATCATGGAGCGGACCGGCGCGGCGGAGGTCGTGGTGAGCGAGCACGACATTCTGGATGGGATCGCTTTCTTGGCGGCAGGGGAGTCCGAGGCCGGCAAGTAGGGGGGGCTGAGCCGGACCGTCGTAGTACCGCCCGTCGGGCCCCGCGGCACGGATGTCAGTGCCGACCGGGACCATGGTCGTCATGACCGACGAGCGATACGCGCGACTGGCGGCCGATCACCTCTCCGCCGACCTCGCCGACCGATGGACCTCCCTCCTGCGCCCGTGCGCCCGCCTGCACCCGGCCGCGACCGACGAGCAGCCCGTCGCCACCCTCGGCGGCACGCCGGAGTTGCCGGACGGGACCGACTGGCCCGAGTGGCCGGGCCACGGCCCGCTGTCCTTCGTCGCGTCGGTGCGCTGCGCGGCACTACCACGCGAGGCCCTGACGGCGGACTTCCCTCAGGACGGCACCCTTCTCTTCTTCTATTACGAGTACGACGGTGAGGCCGACGGCGACGAGGGTTCGTTCGTCTCCGTCTACGATCCCGAGACCTGGGCCGGGGCCCAGGTCCTGTACGTCCCGGAAGGCACACCGGTCCGCCCGGCCGACGTACCGGAGGAGCTGGCCTCCTTCCCTCGCACGCCCCTCGCCGCGGAGACGGAGCTCAGCGCCCCCGACCTCTGGCTGCCGCAGGCCCGGCAGGCTCTGCTCGGTGACGGTGGGCAGTGGCCGGATCACTTCCGCGAGACCCCCGTCGAACTCCGCTCGTTCCGCCGCGCGTTCGAGCGCCTGCGCGGCCACATGGGCCACCAGATAGGCGGCCACGCCGTCCCCGTGCAGGGCCCGGTGGAGTACGAGATCGCGGACGCGCACCTCGGCCCGGGCCAACACACCTGGGGCGACCCCCTCCTGGACGAGGAAGCCGCCCGCTGGGTCGTCCTCGCCCAGTTCGACAGCGACACCGACGCGGGGATGGAGTGGGGGGACGCGGGGACCCTTTACTGGCTGATCCGCCAGGAGGACCTGACGGCATCCCGCTTCGACCGGGTTCGGCTGGTCGTACAGTGCTAGGGCGGCGGGGCGGAAGCGCACTCCACTGAGCATCCGACACCCCCGATGAGCAGCCCAGAGAGCCCTCAAAGAGCCCTCAAGACCCTCCTCCAGAACCCCCCGCCGAGAAAGTTCGTGAAGTTCTTCACAAGGAATTCGGCCCTGTCGGAGCAGGAAAAGGCCCCGGTTGGCCCTTCCGAGGGTCCGGTAGGGTGTTGAACGCGTTCAGGAGTGTGTGTCGAGGGGGTGTCGGGGGTGTGTCGAGGGGGCGGCCGACGGAGGGCCGTCGGGGCCGTCGGAGACTCAGAGCGGCAGCTCACGAGGCATTGACAACGGGTCGTACCGGGCGAGGGTTCCCCCTCGGCGGGGTGACCTGGATCATGGCGGCCGCGGAGAATAGCACACACCCTCCACAAGCTTGTGAAGGGGCGCACGAGCGACCCCCCTGGGGCAGGTGGATACTCGATGGCATGAGCACCACGGAGCGTCCCAGGATCCTCGTAGTAGGCGGTGGGTACGTAGGCCTGTACGCAGCTCGGCGCATTCTCAAGAAGATGCGCTACGGCGAGGCGACCGTCACGGTCGTCGACCCCCGGTCGTACATGACCTACCAGCCCTTCCTCCCCGAAACCGCCGCCGGCAACATCTCCCCGCGCCACGTCGTCGTCCCGCTGCGACGCGTGCTGCCGAAGGCGGAGGTTCTCACCGGCCGGGTCACCAGCATCGACCAGGACCGCAAGGTCGCCTCGATCGCCCCCCTCGTCGGTGAGGCGTACGAGCTGCCCTTCGACTACCTGGTGATCGCGCTCGGCGCGGTCTCCCGGACCTTCCCGATCCCCGGCCTCGCCGAGCAGGGCATCGGCATGAAGGGCATCGAGGAGGCCATCGGCCTGCGCAACCACGTGCTTGAGCAGCTGGACAAGGCCGACTCCACCACCGACGAGGAGATCCGCCGCAAGGCGCTCACCTTCGTCTTCATCGGCGGCGGCTTCGCCGGTGCGGAGACCATCGGTGAGGTCGAGGACCTGGCCCGCGACGCGGCCAAGTACTACAAGAACGTGTCCCGCGAGGACATGCGCTTCATCCTCGTCGACGCCGCGGACAAGATCCTGCCCGAGGTCGGCCCCAAGCTCGGCCAGTACGGCAAGGAGCACCTGGAGAGCCGCGGTGTGGAGATCTACCTCTCCACCTCGATGGACTCCTGCGTCGGTGGGCATGTCGTGCTCAAGAACGGTCTTGAGGTCGACTCCAACACCGTCGTATGGACCGCCGGCGTGAAGCCGAACCCGGCGCTGGCCCGCTACGGCCTGCCGCTCGGCCCCCGCGGTCACGTCGACTGCGCCCCGACCCTCCAGGTCCAGGGCACCGACTACATCTGGGCCGCCGGCGACAACGCCCAGGTCCCCGACATCGCCGCCCGCAAGGCCGGTGTCGAGAACGCCTGGTGCCCGCCGAACGCCCAGCACGCGCTGCGCCAGGCCAAGGTCCTCGGCGACAACGTGATGTCCGGCCTGCGGGGCTTCCCGCAGAAGGACTACTCGCACGCCAACAAGGGTGCGGTGGCCGGTCTCGGCCTCCACAAGGGCGTCGCGATGATCGTCATGGGCAAGATGAAGATCAAGGTCAAGGGCCGGCTCGCCTGGTACATGCACCGCGGCTACCACGGTCTGGCCATGCCGACCTGGAACCGCAAGATCCGCGTCTTCGCCGACTGGACCCTCGGCATGTTCCTCAAGCGCGAGGTCGTCGCCCTCGGCGCCATGGAGAACCCCCGCGAGGAGTTCTACGAGGCCGCCAAGCCGGCCCCGGCGCCCGCCGCCGTGGCCCAGCCGGAGAAGTCCGAGGCCAAGGCCTCCTGACCCACCCCGGTCGCCGGACAACCGAAGAAGCGAGCGAACCGAAGGGCCTTCCGCCATCCGTGGTGCGGGAGGCCCTTCGGCATGCCCGGCGACTCGCCCCGCGGCCCGCCCGCACTCCATGTACGTGGCAGCTACAGCCATTTTGCCCAGTCGTAACGCACCTGGGGGACTGCGCAGTCGCCCCGTTGGTGTTTACGTAGTGACTGGTCATTTCGGTATCGCTTGTCATGGAGGTCGCCATGGCCGACGCCGCGCTGCGGCTGAAGAGCCTCGTCGAACAACTGATTGGGGTCCCGCTCCCGGTGCGCATCCGCGCCTGGGACGGGTCGCAGGCGGGGCCGCCGGGCGCGCCCACGCTGATCGTGCGCAACCGGCGTGCCGTGCGCCGGCTGCTGTGGAAACCGGGGGAGCTGGGGCTCGCCCGTGCCTGGGTCGCCGGGGACCTGGACATCGAAGGAGACCTCTACGCCGCCCTCACGCAGATCGCCGGTCTGGTGTGGGAGCGCGGGGAGGACGCCCGGTCGCTCGCGCAGGCGGTGCGCGACCCGGAGGTACGGGCCGCCGCCCGCGGGCTCGTGAAACTCGCCGGGCTGCCGCTGCCGCCCGCCCCGCCCCGCGAGGAGGTCCGCAGGGCCCGCTCCCACCTGCACACCAAGCGCAGCGACAGACGCGCCATCAGCCACCACTACGACGTCGGCAACGACTTCTACGAGATCGTCCTCGGCCCCTCCATGGTGTACTCCTGCGCCTACTGGGAGTCCTCCGAGGCTGACGCCACCCTTGAGGACGCGCAGCGCGACAAGCTCGAACTCGTCTGCCGCAAGCTCGATCTGACGCCCGGTCAGCGCCTGCTCGACGTCGGCTGCGGCTGGGGCTCCATGGCCGTGCACGCCGCCCGCGAGCACGGCGTGAGCGTCGTCGGCATCACCCTCTCCCAGGAACAGGCCGCGTACGCCCGTAAGCGCGTCGCGGACGAGGGGCTGACCGACCGGGTGGAGATCCGGGTGCAGGACTACCGGGACGTCGCCGACGGGCCCTACGACGCCATCTCCTCCATCGGGATGGCCGAACACGTGGGCGCAGAGCGGTACTTGGAGTACGCCCGGGATCTGTACCGGCTGCTCAAGCCCGGCGGACGGCTGCTCAACCACCAGATCGCGCGTCGGCCGCAGAGCGACGAATCGGCGTACAACATCGACGAGTTCATCGACGCGTACGTCTTCCCGGACGGCGAACTCGCCCCGCTCGGCTCCACCGTCACGCAGTTGGAGCGGGCCGGGTTCGAGGTGCGGGACGTCGAGTCGATCCGCGAGCACTACGCGCTCACCCTGCGCCGCTGGGTGGCCAACCTGGAGGCCGAGTGGGGGCGGGCGGTCAAGCTGACCAGCGCCGGCCGCGCCCGCGTCTGGCGGCTGTACATGGCCGCCAGCGCCCTCGCCTTCGAGCGCAACCGCATCGGCGTCAACCAGGTCCTGGCGGTACGCACACCCGACACGGGGCTGTCCGGGCTGCCGTTGCGGGCGCGCACCTGGAACTGAACGGACCGCGTCCGCACGGCACTTGAACACGGAGGGGCTCCGCTGCCAGCCGGCAGC
>NZ_JBSFLV010000269.1:0-5625 GCF_053599215.1 Streptomyces sp. NPDC001002
CGCTCCATCAACGGCTCCCTCGAATGCGACGGCCGCAACCCCGCCCAGGTCCAAAGCCGCGTGGACGCCTACAACCGCATCACCTCCATCCTCGGAGTCACCCCCGGCAGCAACCTCTACTGCTGACGGATCTGGTGCGAGCAGCCACGACCTGAAGTCCGCTGGGGGCGTCCGGGGAATGACATCCCGGACGCCCCCGTGGCCGAGCGGCTATCCATCGCTGAGGCCAAGGCCATCGCACTGGTCGGTTCCGCTTACCTCTTGATGCGTCCCCGGATCGCGAGGGCGGCGAGGCCGAGCAGGACAGGTTCGGTGAGGCGGGAGGCCATTTCGGTGTAGGTGCCGGCGGTCGTGAGGTCCTGGTCGGAGGAGCGGAAGATCACCGAGTTGACCACCACTCGGAGGCCCTTCTCGAAACGCTCGGTGGAGAGCCGCTCGTGGAGGGCGTTGGTGGGGTTGACCGGGTCGGGCTTCCCTGCAGGCAGCCGAACCTGCCGACTGGTCACACTGGCGACCGTTTCCGGCTTCCAACTGTCGGCGGGCAGACCCCAGAGCATCATCGCCAGCAGCGTGCCGGTCATCGCGAGCAGCAACCACACCATGGCGCGGGTGGCGCGCAGTCCATATCCCGACAGCGCCCAGTAGGCGGAGAGGAGAGCGCGTTCGGCGCGCGGCCGGTGGCGATCGTGACGGCGCATCTCCATCTCGCCGTAGTAGAAGTCCGCCGCGTCCGGCTCGTTCTTGCTGTCCTCGAACGCCTTGCGCAACGCCCGGTAGACAGGGGCGAGTTGCGCGGGCCCCACATGGTCGACGTGCCCGGTGCCAGTGAGGGGCTGCTGCCAGCCCGCGACGGCGCTCGGCCGACGGGAGCGCCAATGGTGTTCCTCGGCAAGCGTGCCACGCTGGGTGAACCGCTGAGGGCGCATGCGCCGCCACTGCGTGCCGGCGGGGACACCAGCGAAGGTGCAGTCGCCCTCCAGACGGATCTGGTCGAGGTGGACGGTCCCGGTGAACAGGCACTGGGACAGGTCGACATCGGCGAGCACCAGGTGAGCGGCGTCCACCCCGCGCAAGGAAGTGATCCGCGCTCCGGGGCCGGTTGTGTCAGCAAGGAGATCCTCCGACACCACCGAGCCGCGATGTCCGCGGGAGTTGGGAAAGGGGGCTTGCTCGGCGGTGATGGTCAGGGGGTATTCGAAGACCGTATGCGCGAAGTCGACGTCGGCATGGCGCAGTCGCAGTGTGGCGGTCGATGCCCAGCGCGTCCGGAGGCACTCCAGGCGCCGGGCCGCGATCGACAGCGTCACCGGCTCGCTGAACCGCGCCCCCGAGAGCAGCACCGTCTTCCCGCAGACCAGTGGTCCCACCTCCCCCGCTTGCTCGAACACCGCCGCACGGAGGTCGACGTCTTCGCTGAAGCTCGTCGCCTCGAACCAGGCGAAGCCGGAGAAGGTGGCCGAGTCGAACCAGGCGTCCTTGGTGAAAGACGCCGACTCGAAACGGGCTTCACCGGCGAAGGCAGCCTCGTGGAACCGGGCGTTGCCGTTGAAGGCGGCCGCTCCGAAATCGGCGCTACCGGCGAAAGTGGCCGACCGGAATTGGGCGGTGCCGTTGAACTTGGCCGACGCGAACCTCGCGTCGCCGATGAAAGTGGCCGCGTGGAACCAGGCGTCGCCGGTGAAGGTGACTGCCCGGAACCCGACGCCAGTAAGGGCGGCCGAGTTGAACACGGCGGAGTCGGCGAAGGTGGCCAGGAGGAAGTCGGCGTTGCTGGAGAAGGTGGCCGAGTGGAACCGGGCGAGGCCGACGAAAGTGGCCGACTCGAAGCCGGCGTAAGCGGTGAAGGCCACCGAGTCGAACTGCGCCTCGCCACTGAAAGTGGCCAGGTTGAACCAGGCGCGGCCGACAAAAGTGGCTGATACGAAGCGGGCTGTGCCGGCGAAGGTGACCGCCTCGAAATCGGCGTCGCCGGTGAACGCAGCCGACCCGAAGTCGGCGTCGTCGGCAAACGTGGCCGACGCGAAGCGCACGTCGCCGAGACGAGGGTGATGCGTGGCAGGGTCTTTGAGGGCGTCGAGCAGTTGGTCGAGCAGTTCGCCGGTGAAGGTGGTACCCCGGTAGTCGATGTCGTCGCCCGCGTCGAGGCTCGCCAGGTGTGCCTCGCGGTCGACGTCGGAGAGGTGCGCCAGGCAGGACGAATACGGGGCGACAGAGCGCCCGTTGCAGCCTGTGCGGTCTCCGTCGATGACGCCGTCACCGCAGTTCGGCCAGTCCGGCACGACAGGTTCGGGGGTGAAGAACATAGGGGTGAGTACATCGCCTGCTCATCGACCGCTGTCAGGCGGCCCCGGAGAACGCGTGCGCCTCGACTCCCCCGCGGATGGTATTGACTACCGCTCATGACTGACACCGAACGCGCGGCGAGCCGAACGGCGGTCCTGGTCTGCCAGGGGCGGGCGGCAGCCGACGGCAGGCTCGCGGTGGGCCGCTTCGCAGACGCGGTGGCTGTACGACTGCTGCGGCACCCTGAGCAGGCCCCCGTGGACGAGGTGCGCGCAGGTACTCCCCCCACGGGCTGGCAGGGCCGCGCGACCTACGAGAGTGTGCGCGCCTGCGCGGAGGTCGTCGTGCCGCGCACGGTCGCGATCGACGACGCGCTGCGCAGCCACGGAACTCCCCAACTGGTCGTGCTCGGCGCCGGCTTGGACTCGCGTGCGTGGCGGCTGCCCGAGCTCGCGGACACGGACGTATGGGAAGTCGACCACCCGGCCTCACAGAAGGACAAGCAGGAACGCCTGGCCATGGCGGGCGCACCGCCCGTCCTGGCTCGTTCCCTGCACTTCACTCCCGTCGATTTCGCAACCGACGACCTGGGCAGCGCACCTGAGGCTTCCGGCCACGACGCGTCCGTGCCGACGACCTGGCTCTGGGAAGGGGTCGTCCCCTACCTGACACGCGGCGAAGTGCGGGCCACGGTACGTGCATTCGCCGACCGTTCGGCGCAGGGGAGCACCCTCGTCCTCAACTACCAGAGCCCGTCGGTGAAGGCGTCCGCGGGCCGACTGGTCGCGCGTGTCCTGAGCAGCTCGGTGACGGCGGGCGAGCCGTGGCGTTCCCTGTGGAAGCCGCAGAGGATGGCGGCTCTCCTCGGCGAGTACGGGCTGCGAGTCGTCTCCGACGAGGACCTGCTGGCCATCGCGGATCGCCTGGAGTCCAGCGTCCGGGGCCGTACGGCGCTGCGCTCGGGCCGGGTCGCCATCGCCGAACGGGAGTGAGTCACGAGGTCGACATTCCCGGCTCCTCGGAGCGCACACCGTCGCCATCGCGCCGCTGCCGCTCCGCACGCTGCTGGACGAGTTCCTCGACGGCACTGGGCAAGGTCGTCTCGAAGTCGATCAGCTTCGCCCACGTCGGTGTCATCACGATGCGCACCATACCGTCGTACAGCGAGTGGACCTCGGCCTCCCACACGACCCGCTGCTCGGCCGTCATCCCGTAGGAGCCGTTCATCTCCAGGTACTCCTCGGGGATGCCCTCGACCTCGTCGAGTTCGACGGTTCCGCGGACGAGCAGGATCTTGGGCGGGTGCACCTCCGTGTCGATGGTGATGGCGACGTTCGGGTTGTGACGGAGCGAGGCCAGCTTCGGAGCGTTCTTCGACGTGCACATCACGACCTCCTTGCCGTTCCAGGCGAAGGCGATCGGGATGCTGCGCGGTGTCCCGTCCTTGGCCACGTAGGCCAGGCGGCACAGGTCACGGGCAAGCAGCTCCTGGCTGAGCGGGCGCTGGAGGATCTCGGTGATCCGGTCGTTCGTCATGGCGGGCCTCCTCGGAACCGGGCGACCACGGTGGTCGCCTCTGCCCCTGGGACGGAGCCGTCACCCGGTTCTCGACATCCGCGCCGAACTCTTTTCCGCGGCAGCGGAAGACGGACAGCCCCTAGTGGGTACGCGGCTGCGGCAGGACCTGCAGAGTGTCACCGACAGCGCGCTCACCGGTCGCGTCGGAAGGAGCGTTGACGAGCTTGCCGTTCACCGCCATCGCCGTCGAGCCGCCGCCGTCCAGGTTGAGGGCCTGCACCGCGCCGAGCGAGCGCATGAACTCGGCGCCCTCCTGCAAGGTGAATCCCTCGCTGCCACCGGTGAGGCGGCCGTCGACGGTGACCAGGAGGAGACGGCCGCGCGCGTCGATGCCCGCCATGGTGCGCGGTTGGCGGATGTTGGACCAGGCGTAACCGAACGAGAGGTCCTTCGGGTCGAGCGTTCCTTCGGTGGCGGCATCGATGCTGACACGGCCGTTCTCGACCAGGGTGGGCGCGGCGCTGACGATGCTGTCGCCCTGCCCGAGCCGGACACGACGGCCCTCGATGTCCCGTACGACCTCGGTGACCGGGACGCGCTGTCCGAGCGTGGCGTGCGAGGTCAGCCAGTCCGCCGCGGTGCCGATTCCCTGCAGGACCGTGCCACCGGCCGGGACCCGGCCGCCCCGGGTGCCGGTGGACACGACCCGACCGGTCGCGTCGAGCACTGCCTGGGCACCGGCGCCGCTGGGCAGGGCCGCGCCGAAGGCCGGGGTGAACTGGACGAGGTCGTCGCTGGTGTGGCAGGTGACGTCCTGCCAGGGCAGCGAGCTCGGCGTCAGGCCGGGACGCCCGCAGTCCCGTACGGTGCCGGGGACCCGGTTGATGCCCTCCACGGCGTAACTCGACGCGCCCGAACGGGCGGTGACCGTCGAGGTCAGGTCCGCGACTCGGAAGCGCTGCCCTCCGTCTTCGACGATCAGGGCGGCGCGTGACCCTACGGCCATCGACTCCAACTGCCCGTCGTACGCGGCGATTCCGGACTGGGTGCCCTGGACGCCGTCGGCATCGGCGGTGACGAAGAAGCCGGCATTGACGCCGACGAGCGAGCCGAGCTTCGCGGCCACCGACGACGTGGTCTCGCGCTGGGCCACGTTGCCGTCGTGGGTGCCCGCCACGGTGCCCGAGAACTTCCGCGGATCGATCACCGCGACATGGATGTTCTCCACGTCCGCGGGCTGTTCGGTCTCGTATCCGGTCCACTCGGCGACGGCGTGGAACCCGGCCGCGCTGACGGAGGTTGCGACGGCCTGCGCCCCGGCCCGGTCGGCGTAGGAGCCCACACGTACGCGCAGGCCCATCGTGCCGTGCGGGGTGTCGGCGTACCGCGGCCATCGAACGGCCTCGGTACGCGGCTGGAAACCCGCGGCCCGCAAGCGCGCGGCGGTTTCGTCGGCCCAGGACCGCGGACCCACCTCGGCCCAGGTCGCGGCACCGGTGAGACGGCTGGTCGTCGGGGCCTGCACCGTGACGGTCCACGTGGGCACGGCAGCGGCGTTCCGGATCGTGCCGGTGCGCACCTGGACGCCGGGGGCCACGGTCTGCGTCGACCACTGCGAGCTCACCGGCCCGCGGGATTCCACCTGCGCCGACGCCGAGCCGGAGAGCGCGAACGGCGCGACGGCGGCCAGCGCCACGGCGGTGACTCCCACGGTCCGGACTCGTACGGCCCGTCGACGCGGGTGTCCCGGAGCCACGCCCGGCCTCGACGGCACGATGACCTTGGTCTCGTTCTCGTTCATGGATCCTCACGGCTGCTGCAAGG
>NZ_JBSFLV010000270.1:0-5505 GCF_053599215.1 Streptomyces sp. NPDC001002
CGCGCTCCGAGTTGCGGGAGATGAACCGCAGCGGCAGCGCCGCCAACTGGTCGCTGAGCGGAAGCCACAAGCTGAGCGCGACCCTGCGTGTGCAGACGCGCTAGCTTGAGGTGCTAGTGCCCTTTAACGGGCGTGGGGGTTCAAGTCCCCCCTCGGACACCAGCCGATCCCCTCGGCCGCTCAGCGGCCGGGGGGATTTTTGTCGTTCCCGGCCCGCGGGCCCCCTCCCCCCACCTGCCGGGTCCCACACCTGTCGAGTTGTGCGGGTACCCCACCAGTTTTACAAGTCACTTGACTCAACCTTACAAGGCTTGTTGACTGGCTTGGGTGCAGCCAGCCATGTCACGGAACCACCGTCAGACGGATTCGCAAGGGACCTGACTGACGCTCGACTACTCAGGTGACAAGAGGTGAAGCTCTGTGAAGGTCCAGGGAAGCCTGACGTTGGAGCCACGAGCGGAGGCGACATCGAGAGTGTCACCCGGGCGCCCGCAGCCACTGGGCGCCAGCGTCGACGCGGACGGGGTGAACTTCTCGATTTTCTCCGAGTACGCGACCAGGGTCGATCTGCTGCTCTTCGACCGCTGTGACGCCCCGCGCCCCTCACGGGTGATCCGGCTCCACCCCGAGCAGCACCGCAGCTTCCATTTCTGGCACTGTCACGTGGCGGGCCTCGGCCCCGGCCAGGTGTACGCGTACCGGATCGACGGCCCCCGCAACACCCCGCACTCCGGCGGCCGTTTCAACCACCGCAAGGTGCTGCTCGACCCCTACTCGCGGGCCAACATCAACACCTGCTGGGACCGCGGCCGCGCGGTCGGCGTGAGCGACAACGTCGAGCACTCCATGCGCAGTCTGGTCGTCGACCTCGACGACTACGACTGGGAGGGCGACCAGCCGCTGAACACGCCCATGGCGGACACGGTGATCTACGAGGCGCACGTGCGCGGTCTGACCGCCTCCCCCACCTCGCACACCACCCACCCGGGCACCTTCTCGGCGGTCGTGGAGCGGATCCCGGACCTCCAGCGGCTGGGCATCACGGCCGTCGAGCTGTTACCGGTCTTCGACTTCGACGAGACCCAGACCCTGCGCATCGGCCCGGACGGCACCCCGCTGCGCAACTACTGGGGCTACGACCCCTACGGCTTCTTCGCCCCGCACACCGGTTACTGCGCCCAGCCCCATCTCGCCGGACACATCACCGAGTTCCGCGACATGGTCAAGGCGCTGCACAAGGCCGGCATCGAGGTCATCCTCGACGTGGTCTTCAACCACACCAGCGAGGGCAACGAGTTCGGGCCGACGATCAGCTTCCGCGGCGCGGCCAACGAGGCGTACTACCACCTGTGGCCGCAGGACCGCAGCCGCTACATGGACTTCACGGGCTGCGGCAACGCTGTCAACGCCAACCACCCGATGGTCACCAAGTTCATCCTGGAGTGCCTGGAGTACTGGGTCACCGAGCACCACGTCGACGGCTTCCGCTTCGACCTGGCCTCGGAGATGTCCCGCGGTCCGATGGGCTACGAGATGGCGGTGCCGCCCGCGCTGTGGGCCATCGAGCTGTCGCAGGTGCTCGCCGAGACGAAGATCATCGCCGAGCCGTGGGACGGCGGCGGCCTGTACCAGGTCGGCCGGTTCCCGGGGAAGCGCTGGGCGCAGTGGAACGGCCCGTTCCGGGACGACGTACGGCGCTTCGTGCGCGGGGACGCCGGTCTGGTCGGGGAGATCGCCTCCCGGCTCGGCGGGTCCGCGGACCTGTTCTTCCCGCAGCAGGTGCTGCCGACCAACAGCATCAACTTCGTGACCTGTCACGACGGGTTCACGCTCAACGACCTGGTCTCGTACAACCACAAGCACAACCACGCCAACGGCGAGGCGAGTGCCGACGGGGCGCACGAGAACTTCAGCTGGAACTGCGGGGTCGAGGGCCCCACGGACTCCGAGGAGGTCGAGCGGCTGCGGGTGCAGCAGATCAAGAACCTGCTGTCGATCCTGATGCTGAGCCGGGGCGTGCCGATGCTGCTGGCCGGCGACGAGTTCCGCAACAGCCAGCAGGGCAACAACAACGCCTACTGCCAGGACAACGAAGTCTCCTGGCTGGACTGGGACCAGGCCGAGAAGGAGACGGAGATACGTTCCTTCACGGAGCGGGTCATCGCCCTGCGCAAACGGTTCGCGACCTTCCGCGAACCGCGCTTCTTCACCGAGCGGCGCAACGACCGGGACATGGCCGACGTGACCTGGCACGGCACCCAACTGCACTGCCCGGGCTGGGAGGACGCCGACGCGCGCGTCCTGGCCGTGACGCTGGGCGGCTTCGGGGGCGAGCCGGACCTGCACATGATCCTCAACATGTACCACCTGGGTCTGGACTTCGAACTCCCGGCCGTAGCGGGCCACATCTGGCACCGGATCCTCGACACGGCCTGCACCGGATCGCGCGACCTGCTCGCGCCCGGTCAGGAGGAGCCCGTCGAGGCGGACGTCATCCACGCACACGGCCGCAGCGTCGTCCTGCTGGTCGCCTTACCGAATGAGAAGGACGCCTGACGATGACCGACACCGCCAACCACCGCATCCTCTCCGACACCGTCGCCGGCTACGTCACCTACTTCAGCCCCACCGAGCACCGCTTCGGGCTGCGCACCTCCGACGGACGCGAGTTCACCGCGCACCTGGCCCGCAACGTCGTCTCCCGCATCGTCCGCAACCTCGGCGACCCCTACCAGGACACCACCGCGCAGACCCAGGACATGCTCAGCACCGGGCGCTTCCTGTTCGCGTACGGCGTCTTCTACGAGTGGGAGGGCGGCTCGCGCTTCGAGGTGAAGGAGATCACCTTCGCCGAGGAGAGCCGCGGCCACTACGTCTTCGAGCACCCCCGCTGGTGGGTCCAGCAGGCCACCGAGATCGCCGACTTCTATCTGCGCGGCCAGTTCCCCGACGGCGACTACGACTGGCGCCACTACCGCACCCAACTCACGCTCGACGGCGCCCAGTTGCCCGAGCACGCCGGGCAGAACGTGCGGCAGGAGACCGACACCATCTCCCGACTGGTGTACGGCCTGTCGACCGCGTACCTGCTGACCGGCGAGGACCGGTTCCTGGACGCGGCCGAGAGCGGCACGGAGTACCTGCGCCAGTACATGCGCGTGGACGACAAGCACGACGGGATCGTCTACTGGTACCACGGCATGGACATCACCCCGACCGGGCGGCGCAAGGTCTACGCCTCGGAGTTCGGCGACGACTACGACGCCATCCCGATGTACGAGCAGATCTACGCGCTGGCCGGGCCCACCCAGACCTACCGGGTGACCGGCGACCCGCGGATCCTCCAGGACATCGACCGCACGGTGGCGCTCTTCCAGCGCTACTTCCGGGACGAGGAGCGCGGCGGCTTCTTCTCGCACATCGACCCGATCAACCTGAGCCCGTGCGACGACGCCCTGGGCCGCAACCGGTCCCGCAAGAACTGGAACTCGGTCGGCGACCACGCCCCCGCGTATCTGATCAACGCCTACCTGGCCACCGGGCGCACGGACTTCGCCGAGCTCCTGGAGGAGACCGCGGACACCATCGTGGCCCGCTTCCCGGACGAGCCGGAGAGCCCCTTCGTACAGGAGCGCTTCCACGAGGACTGGAGCGCGGACCGGACCTGGGGCTGGCAGCAGGACCGTGCCGTGGTCGGGCACAACCTCAAGATCGCCTGGAACCTGACCCGGATAAGGGCACTGCACGACAAGCCGGAGTACGCCGAGGCCGCCCGCCGGATCGGCGAGATCATGCCGCCGGTCGGCAGCGACCAGCAGCGCGGCGGCTGGTACGACGTCGTCGAGCGCAAGCCCGACGCGGACAGCGGCATCCACCGCATGGTCTGGCACAACCGCAAGGCCTGGTGGCAGCAGGAGCAGGCGATCCTCGCCTATCTGATCCTGGCCGGCACCGGCGACGACCCCGAGTCGCTGCGCCTGGCCCGGGAGGCCGCCGCCTTCTACAACGCCTTCTTCCTGGACCACCAGGACGGCGGCGTGTACTTCAACGTGCTGGCCGACGGCATCCCGTACCTGGTGGGCACCGAGCGGTTCAAGGGCTCGCACGCCATGGCCGGCTACCACGCGCTGGAACTGTGCTACCTCTCGGCGGCCTACACCGGGCTGCTGATCAGCCACGAGCCGCTGACCCTGCACTTCCGGCCGCGCCCGGCCGATCTGCCGCAGCGGGAGCTGCGGGTGGCACCCGATCTGCTGCCCACCGGTTCGGTGGAACTGACCCGGGTGTGGGTCGACGGCAAGGAGCACCACAACTTCGACGCCAAGCTGCTGACCGTGAAGCTGCCGGAGAGCGACGAGCCGGTGCGGGTGCGGGTCGAGCTGGAGCCGGCGCGGATGCGGCTGCGGGTGCGCAGCGAGGTGGCCGGCGGCACCGCGCACGTGCGCTGCTCCGGTGCCGTCGACACGGTCGAGCTGGACCGCTTCCGGCACGTGCTGGCCGAAGTGATGGCGGCCGGACCGCGCCGGGTCGAACTGCACCTGGGCGAACTGACCGAGATGTGCCGGCCCGCGGTCAACGAGCTGCTCGTGCAGCGCACCAAGGCGGGCCTGGAAGTCGACTTCGTGGTCGTGGGTTCCGTACTGCCCGAGGTACGGGAAGCCCTGCAGGCCACCGACGCCTTCCTGTTCGAGGGCGAGGAGGACTGAGCCGACATGACCACGACGCTGCTTCCCCCCAGGTACGTCATGGACCGGCCGGCACCGACGGCCGTGCCGCACGAGCCGGTGGACTTCTCCGCCTACTGCCAGGACCTCTTCGGCGCGCTGTCCCGCTCCGACCAGCGCCGCTGGGGCGAGGTCTACGTCCGGGGCCTGCTCGATGTGCCCGGGCGCAAGACGCCGGCCCGGATCACCGAAGAGGTGCTGGGGCGCCGGGCGGTCCAGCAGATCCAGCAGTTCGTCAACCAGAGCCCGTGGCCGTGCCGGCCGGTGCGGGAGCGGCTCGCCCACCGGATCAGCCGGGCGCTGCAGGCCGAGGCCTGGTGCTTCGACGAGGTCGTCTTCGCCAAGAACGGCGACCGTTCGGTGGGCGTGGCGCGGCAGTACGCGCCCTCGCTGGAGCGGACCGTCAACTGCCAGCTGGCGCTGGCCACTTCGCTGGCCGGACGGTACGGCGGGGTGCCGGTGAGCTGGCAGTTGCTGCTGCCGCAGCGCTGGGACCGGGACGAGGCGCTGCGCACGCAGGCGCACGTCCCGCCCCAGGAGCGCGCCAAGCCGCGCTGGCGGTATGTGCTGGAAGCGATCGACGAGATGCTGGAGGAGTGGTACCTGGAGCCGCTGCCGGTGCTGGTGGACTGGCGCTGCGACGGTGATGTGACGCCGTTGCTGCACGGTCTGGAGGCGCGCGGGCTCGCCTATCTGGTGGAGGTGGAGAACCCGGCCTGGTACACGGCCTACACGCCCTACCAGCCGGAGATCTCGCAGGGCCGCCTTGAGGCTCTGCTCA